>NZ_JBIWNY010000008.1:241058-308336 GCF_044767465.1 Streptomyces sp. NPDC101237
GCGCTCTCGCGCGGGGGGGGGGGGGGGGGGGCGCCGCGCCGCCCGCCGGGGGGGCCCCGGCCCCCCCCCCCCCCCCCACCCCCGCTCGCACACAAGCAGCGGCATCGTTGCCTCTCGTGGTCCAAGCCGCCGCCAGGGAACACCTCTCACCGCTCGGCGAACGCTCCCAGTTCCGCAGCTGACCGCGGCCCCTGGCGACCGCTGGGATTGCGAACGGCTAATCGGATGACGGGCCCCGTGCCCTGCCATGAGGGAGACGCGCAACCCCGCCACGGCGACCACTCCACCACAGGCACCCACCCGAGGACACCACCATGACCAGCGTGTTCTGCGGCATCGACTGGGCCACCGACCACCACGACATCGCACTCCTCGACCAAGCCGGCACCCTCCTGGACAAGCTCCGCATCGACGACACCCCCACCGGCCTCAGCCAGCTCCTGGACCTGCTGACCCAGCACGGCGACACCCCAGAGAACCCGATCCCAGTCGCCATCGAGACCTCCCACAGGCTCCTGGTCGCCTGCTTACGCGCCACCGGCAGACCCATCTACGTGATCAACCCGCTCACCGCCGCCCGCTACCGCGACCGCTACGCACTCAGCCGCAAGAAGTCCGACCACCTCGACGCCAAAGTCCTGGCCCACAACCTGCGCACCGACCCGGCCGAACACCGGCCCCCGCCCGCGGACAGCCACCTCGCCCAGGCCACCACCGTCCTGGCCCGAGCCCAGCAGGACGCCGTCTGGGACCGCGCCCAGACCGGCAACCGGCTGCGCTCCCACCTGCGCGCATACTTCCCCGGCTTCCTCACCGTCTTCCGCCACTTCCGCGAAGGCCCCGCCTCACCCGTCACCCGCGCTCTGCTCGCCGCAGCCCCCACTCCGACCCAGGCCGCCCAGCTCACATGCGCCCAGCTGCAAGCGATCCTGAAGAAGGCCGGACGCCAGCGCGAGATCACCGGCGAGGCGAGGCCTTCACGCGCTGCTGCGCGAACCCCAGATGCACCAGCCACCCGTCATCGAGCAGGCCATGGGCACCAAAGCCCTCGCTCTGCTGAGGCAGTTCGACGCGGCCTGCACCAGCGCCAACGACCTGGAAGCAGCCACCACCACGGCCCTCACCACCCACCAGGACGCCGAAATCAACGCGGCCTGCCCAGCTTCCCCGGACTCGGCGCCCTCACCTGAGCCCGCGTCCTGGCCGAACTCGGCGACGACCACACCCGCTTCACCAACCCCCCGCGCCTTAAAGGCCTACGCCGGATCCGCCCCCATCACCAGATCCTCCGGACGCAAGACCACCGTCCTGGCCAGGCACATCAAGAACCAGCGTCTCGCTTCGGCCGGCTACATCTGGGCCTTCGCCGCCCTCACCGCATCCCCCGGAGCACGAGCCCACTACAACCGCCGCCGCCAAGCCGAAGACCGACACGTCGCAGCCCAACGCAACTTCTTCAACCGCCTACTCGGCTGCCTGCACCACTGCCTCACCCACCGCATCCCCTACGACGACCAGACCGCCTTCCCAAACACAGCTTGACTGATCAACCGCATCGGACGTCTGCCTCCGCCCCGCTCCAGCCCGGCCGGCACCCGCGCCGCGCTCTCATCAAGAAGCCACTTGACCTAAGAGAAACGACACGCCACAGCTAGGGCGGCCTCGTATGCTGGCAGTGGCGTTGAGAGGCACACTGGAGGGGCGCGAGTGAAAAGCGAAATCCGCAACAGCGACATCATGGCACTCTTCTCGCGAGTAAATAAGCGAGCCTACGACAAATACCTTCGCCGCGTCCGCCTCGTAAAGCTCCGCGGATTCGAAAATCGAGAAATCAATTTCGACTTTCCGGTGACGGCCCTGGTGGGACCAAACGGCTCCGGAAAGACCACGATCTTGGGAGCATCTGCCTTGATTCATCAAGGCGTAGTCCCTCGACGGTTCTTCGCCAAGAGTGGCAAGTATGACGAGAGCATGAAGAACTGGAGGGTTGAATACGAAATTCTCGACAAGCGCGAAATGAGCAGCACCACCATCAGTCGTACTGCGAGCTACCTCAAGGCCAAATGGAATCGAGACGCAGTCGATCGCGAAGTGTTGATTTTCGGCGTAAGTAGAACACTCCCGGCCAGCGAGCGGAAAGAGCTTTCCAGGTTCATCGGATCGGGCTTCCAGGGGTTCTCTGAGGATCAACTGACGGCCCCGGTCATTCAGGCGGTGGAAGCAATCCTAGGCAAGGACGCCGCCGCATATCTCCGCGTTAACTCGGGCGAGGGGGATCTTTCCATCTTCGCTTCTCAGGAAACGGATGAAACTGCTGGCTACTCCGAATTTCACTTCGGCGCAGGCGAAGCCAGCGTAATTCGGATCGTATCCCAGATCGAAGCAGCGCAAAATCACGCATTGATCCTCGTAGAAGAGATCGAAAATGGACTGCACCCTGTCGCGACACGACGACTTGTCGAATATTTCATCGGCGTCGCCAAGCGGAAGTCTACCCAGGTAATCTTTACAACCCATTCCAATGATGCCCTCATGCCCCTCCCGAACGAAGCCGTATGGGTCGCATACAAGGGGGAAGTAAAGCAGGGAAAATTGGATATTGCCTCGTTGCGGGCGTTGACCGGCCAAATCAACGCCCGGGTCGCAGTATTTACTGAAGATCGATTCGACGAGATTGTCGCCGACATCACCTTGCGCGCCTACTGTCAGAAACACGGCCTTGATCGCTCTGGGATTGAGATCCACAAGCTCGGTGGCGCTGCGCCCGCGAGGGATCATACTCGATTTCATAACGCTAGCCCGGCGCGTAGATTCTTTGCAGTTGCCCTATTGGACGGCGACAAGAGGAAAGAGGACGGTTTCGAGCCGAAACGAGTAACAATCTCTGCTGCTGAAGATGAAATGGAAACGTTCTCGGACTTGTCTTTCATTCCTGGGGAAAGCGACCCGGAAGAGCTAATTATTGATCGCATTTTGACGGGCCTGAAGGATATTCCAACCCTTTTGGGCAAGCTGACGATCTCACTGCATTTGGATAGCTTCATGCAGGAACAGGTGCGACAGTCCGTAGTTCAGAGATCATATACTAACGGCGATCGTCACAATATCTTTCGCCAAATCGGAGAGGATTTGGACTTCCTTAGTGAAGAGCTGGTTCAGCGAGCATTTATCACAACGTGGGCCTACGCATATCCCGACGATGTTAATGAAATGTGGGATCCAATCCGCTCCCTCTTGGCGAAACGAATTTAGACTGGCTCGGTGATCGCAATTTCCCAAGCTGTGGGCTTACCGCCGCCGTCGCGGGCCAGCCGTCGCCGCTTGCTCAGGTCGATGACACCAGCCGGTAGCGTGGCTGAGGCCCGTGGGGGTTCAGCGAGGCACACGCGCGCCTGGTCGACCGGCCCACCCGCCATCGTGGCTAGCTTTCGTCGGCTGAGGTTCGTGCCACTGCTGTGCCAGATGCAGCGGTCAACAAGGTTGTCTGGCAGTCAATTTACTGGATACCTTAAAGATCATCGAAGCGCCGGGTCCCCGGCATGATGCCCCAGCCTCTTTCCTAAAGCGGGTGTCACAGGTTCAAATCCTGCTGGGACACCAGGCGAAAGGCCCTGGACCGATCATGGTCCGGGGCCTTTGACATCAACACTGGTGGTCACTGGCGACCGGGGCGCCTCTGCCTGAGCAGCCGGTCTACGTAGCTCCCGACCTGGCGCTGCATGTCCTCCACTACATGCGCGTACACGTCCATCGTGATGCCGATCTGGACGCAACCCAAGATCTCCATCACCACGCAGGACGCAACCCAGCCGCCGCGAGGAGCATTACCGTGGCGTGGTGAGCATCCTGGAACCGGATACGCCAAGGCCGGCTGACTGGATCTCCAAGGGAAACTCAAGTCGCGAGCTCGCCCGCCAAGATTGCCGCTGCTTCCAGAATGCTTTTCTCCTCTATGTCGTAGCCTCGACGCAGCAAAACCGTCTTAGATTCCATAGGCCGCAATACGATCTCTTCCACGGGGCCTTCATTAAATCTCAGCGGACGATATGGATGAATAGCCTCGGGATCGTCGTCTCGCAAAGAGACAAAGATTGACGGATACCGTTTCGCCGAACCATCAAGGTCACGCAGGACCTCGCTCTTGAACCCGTACCAGAGAAGCGACTGCGGCACCCGGTCTCCGTCCAATACTTTCCCGAACCAAGAATTACCCTCAAGATCAAGGTCCTCCAGCAAAGCATACGAACTCAAGTCCGGGTTCCCTTGGAGCAGAATCGACCAACCGCGGGCCTTAAGCGCATCGGACAAGGCCATGAAAAACTGATCTGGAAGGATCTTCCAGAGATCAAACCTGTCTCTCACGGTGGACAACAGGCGATCTCTAACGATATCCCGGACGTAGTCTGGGCGCGACATGAGCCGAACCGTCCGATTCAACACCAGAACAAACAGGTCGTATAGCGGTAGCATGTCGCCATCGTCACTTCGCGCCAGAGCGTCATAATACTGTCCCCGATCTACTCTTGAACGCACCAAGAGAGGCGGGAATCCGTTCCGCGCCAATGACATGTTCGCAAGTAGACGAGCCATTCGACCGTTTCCATCCTCGAATGGGTGAATGTGCGTAAGCCAGGCGTGAATAACCGTAGCCTCCAGTGCAGGATTCACATCGCATCGCTGCCACCAGTCGGAGAGTTGGCCCATGTGAACGGGGACTTCCCAAGGAGCAGAGGTGCGATGCTTGGTGCCGCCGATTTTATTCTCCACCTCCTTATATCGACCGGCATACGCTTCCCCACTGGCGATTAGCTCATGCAGCGAGCGCATCTCATACTCACGCGGCCTTACAGAGCCACGCGCCCATTCGTCTGCAATCTCGTGCGCCTTATAAAGCCCGAGTGCCTCGTAGACTCTCGGATCTTGCCTGACCGCCTGCATCAAGGAACCCACAGGCGCCTGCAGTAGCTCCCTGTATGTCAGAGCTACCTCGTTGACCTGCCTGTAGTTCCAGTCATAGCCTTCGATGCGATTGCTTTCCGCAACGAGTCGAGTCCTGATTGCTCGGACATAGGGCTCAAACATCTCTTGCCCTTCGAGAGCGATTCGCTCCTGTACGGCAATCGACTTTTCCCGCGAGCGCGTTGCCTTTTCTTCGACAATTCTGAAACGAGAAATAGCAGTCTCATCTTCAGCGATCAAGTAAGGGGTGCCCGCAAAGATGTCATCAATCTCTCCCATGAAGCCAACCGTACGGCCTGGAACGCAGCTGTGGCAGGCCTTCAGCCAATCCTGACTACCAGGAGAGGCCGCGCCGTCCGGCTGCCACCCGATTGCGGCACTGGCTCGGCCGCCCGCGCTTTCGATCAACTCACTCACGAACTCGGTGAGGAAACTTAAGAGGCTCAGTGGAGCCGTACGTTCCTTCGACACAAACTCGGAGCCCTACGCATCGCGGTGCAGGCGCACGTCAAGAGCGCCTCGGATCGTAACATCACCAGCTGACATCAACGATGGCGGCCGCAAGTGGCCTTCGAGGTACGGAGCCGTATCGGCGGCCAGCTGAGCCGTCTCAGTTCCCGTCTCATTCAGCCGCGCTCACGGCCGTTCAGCGGGACCACTCACCGTGCTTGCCCTACCAGTTGACCTCGCATGAACGCAGGTGAACGGCCCTGTCCGAGGCCTCCAGGACCACCACCACAGTTGGAAAGCGTGGTGGAGGTCCGAGCTTCGGCAGGCGTCGGCCCGTGAGGACGTCAGAGCTCGGTTGGCGTTCGCCGTACGCCAGTGCATGACACCAGAGCGCTGCCGTGCTGATCAAGGAACAGCACGAACGTCCAGGACCCATCGGCAGCTCTGATCTGGCCCAGCCGGACCGGTCCGGCATAGCGGCTGAGCCGTTGCACAGCCTGCTCCAGCCCCGTCGTTTCAATGCCCTTCCGAAGGGTGAGCCTGAGTCTGCGGCCGTAGATCCTGGCGAGTGACGCGGCGGACGATGTGCCGTCCCACACAACGTGAGATCCGCCGGCACAGAGAGCAGCCAGGGCAGCCACCGACGCTTCGTCGTCACCGCCCAGCAGTTGTTTGAGCCGGTCCCGCTCCACAGAGCTACGGATCAGAAAGCTCTGACATCCACTGCTGACATCAACGACGCCGGACGAGGGCGTACACCAGCGACTCTGTCCGGTCGTCCCACCAGTTGCCGACCGCAGCCGAGGCGGACCCAGATCGAACTCCTAAAGCGGGTGTCGCAGGTTCGAATCCTGCCGGGGGCACCATGCCTGAACAGGCACGATGCGCCAAAAGGCCCCGGACCGATCATGGTACGGGGCCTTTAACGGCAATCCTTGACGGCAATCGCGCCAAGCGACTGGCACCGCGCTACTACTCGTCGGCACGTTCGGTCTCTGAAGCAGCCACCTGAATGCCGCGCACGCGGCCGAGCCAACGCGCCAGAGCGAAGATCGAAGCACCAGCGATCCCGCAGGGCTCCCAGACTTCGGTCACAAGAGCGGCGAAGCCGTCGTCTCCCACGATGTAGATCGCCTGCGCTCCGACAACTGACGCAATGAAGGCGTTCGTGCGGGAGGGCGCTCGAAGCACCCAATCCACTGGTCGCCACGCCGGCTGCACGACGTCGTGCATGCGCATACGAAGGGCAGCCAGGAGAAAGCCCAGGGCAAGAGAAGAGCGCTGGCGGCTACTCAGGTGCAGTCGCTCCTCTGGTGCACCCGCGAGAATCGCCATCCACTCCTCTCGCAGGTGACTTCGACTGCCGCCGGCTACGCTCGCCGCCAGACCCACGGCACGGCGTACCGTCTTGGTGGCCGATGGATCGGCGGTTTCCCCATCAGTGCTGGCGGAGTCGTCCCACGTCCAGTCTCTTTCCAGCTTCGTGATCTGGCTGACCAGGTACCGTTCCGGAAAAACGACATCTGCTGGCAGGATCTGCACGAATGCCCTGAGACGGTGACTGAAGCGGATCTCCGCCATATAGATCCGCGGCAGGTCGTTGGAGCTATCACTCTTCCTGATCTTGACCAGCTTGAGAGGGAGATTGCCTTCAGCGAAATGACTAAGAACCTCCCGGGCCTGCGCTCGATCGCGTCGCGTGAGCCGCCTGAGCTGTTTCTCCGCCTGTGGGCCGAAACTGAGACGTTCGAGCTTCACGCGGCGCCACCTGCCAACCCGAGCCCGAAGCGGCGGGTCCTGCGCGCCTCCAAGGCTGCCGTCGCCTGCTGACGGCCAGCGCCGGTGAGCTCATAGAAGCGGCGTGCAGGCCGGCCGGGATGAGGACCAGTCTCCTCGCAACTGGTGACCCAGCCACGTTCAGCGAGGCGATCGAGAATGGGATAGACGGTGCCGGGACCAAGGTCGGCGTCCCGGCAAATACTTAGGCCCCAAGCAGGCTTGTTGACGGTCGCACAAAGCAACGCCTCCAGCACCGCAATAGTCGGCTTGGTGAGCCGGATGTTCGTCATGACACCAGTGGAGCATGTATCGAGTACGAGAGACAAGCGTATATCGAGTACGTCATTCGGATGCTGTTCGGGTTGGCGCAGCTCGGCACCAACCCGAACAAAAAGCGGAGTTGCTCAGGCGGCGGGCCGTCGGCGTTTGAGCAGCCGGTCCATGTGGCTGATCGCCTCCCGCTGGGTGTCGTACACGACGTGCGTGTAAACGTCCATCGTGTGCTGATCTGGCTGTGTCCCAGGATCTCCATGATGACCCGTGGGGCGACGCCGGCCGCCGTCGGCAGCGTGGCCGTGCCATGCCGTGCGTCGTGCAGCCGGACCACGCGCAGACCGGCGTCAGCGGCGACTCGCGTGAACGACTGGTAGACGTTGCGCGGCTCGACCGGCCGGCCGTTGCGCGTGGCAAAGACGCAGCCGCTCTCCGACCACGCGACACCCGTGCGTGCGAAGATCTCGCGCTGTCGCAAGCGGTGCCAGCCCAGCGGCGCGATGCACAGTGCAGGCATCGGGACCACACGGCTGCGGCGGCTCTTGGGGGCGTCGTCGTACAGGGATCCTCTGCGCCGCTGCGTCTGCTGACGTACGTGCAACACCCGGTTGTCCAGGTCCACGTCCGACCAGCGCAACCCCACCAGCTCGCCGCGTCGCAGTCCCATGGCCACGGCCATCACGAACGCCGCGTACAGCGGATCGCTACGTGCGGCTTCCAGGAAGGCCGACGTCTCCTCCAGGGTCCACGGCCGGATCTCCCGTTGCTTGACTCGTGGCGGCTCCACCAGCGACGCAACGTTCCAGGTGATCAGTTCTTCCCGCACGGCTGCCGTGAGCGCGGTGCGGAGCACACGGTGCGCTTCCTTGGCGGTGGCGGCCGTGTGGGTGTTCTGCATGCGGGTGATGAACCGCCGTACGTCGGCGACGCTCAGCGACTCCAGCCGCTTGGTTCCGCGCGGGGGCACGAGGTAGAGCCGCACATGCGTCTCGTACTTGTCGTACGTGCTCAGCTTCCGGCGCGGCTCGACGTAGTGCGCAAGCCAGTACAGCAGCCACTCGGAGAGTTTGGCGAACCGGGTGGGAGTCGGGATGCCCTGGCGGTCCCGCCGCACCAGCTCTTGGCGCTTGGTGTCGCACTCCTCCCCTGCGGTGCCGTAGACCGTTTTGCGCTTGCGGGTGCCGTCCGGCTGAGGGACGTCGACGCGCGCCTCGTACCGGCCGTCCTTGCGCTGCCAGATGCTGCCTGCGCCGTTGGGGTTCCTCTTTCGGACGGGATGCCATCAGGCCGCGTTCTCCTCAAGTCGGCCGTGCATGTAGCTGCGGATCGCGTTCACCGGGATGCGACGGGCGCGGCCGGACGTGCAGCTCGGAAGCACTCTGGACCGGATGAGGTCATGGCCTCCGGGACGGTGAGCGCTTGGGGCTCGTTCGGGACGACGGTCAGCACGTCGGAACCTCCGGTGGCAGGGCCTGTGTGTCCGAGGTGGGGATTTCCGCGTCACCGCGTCACCTGCGTCATTCAGGCATTCTGACCTGCGGTTTTTCGGTGACGCAGACGAGTAGGCCTGCGTCATTGGTGACGCAAGCTGTCCGTCATCGGTGACGCAGGGGTGACGCCGGACGAGGTGAGCAGGGCCCGCCGCTGGACCCGCGACATCCTGCGTGACTCACCCTTGGTCGAGGACGCAGCCCTGATCGTGAGTGAGCTGAGCGCGAACGCGATCCTCCACACGGCCAGCGGCAAGGAGTCGGGCGGCTTCCATCTCGCGCTGGCGGTCTCCTCGCAGGTGATCGCCCTGTCGGTCACGGATGACGGAGGCACAGGATCGGCGCCGGCAGTCGAGCACCAGGACCAGGACGCCGAGCACGGCCGGGAATTGGGCACAGTCAGTGTGATCGCGCACCGCGTCGTCGTCCACGACAGCGACGGCGGTCACACGGTCACCGCGGCACTCTTCACCGGGGCCCGTAGGGGAGGCCACCCGTGCCGATGGACAAGCCGAGGCGCGGTTTCTGGTGCGAGGGCTGGACCGAAGGACTTACCGGAGACGAACCGCCGGCGCTCTGGGCATCCTTCGACGCCTACACACGGCACCGCAGGCCGACCGATGGGTCGCGGCCGCCGCCGCTCATCAGGACGCCAATGACCGACTCCGCGAGTTGGCCGAACGCCTCGAAGAAGAGCACGGCGCCGTGACGGACGACGAGCGGCAAGCAGCGCTGGACCGCATCGCCGCCGTCGACGGCCGGCATGACGAGCAGCCATCGCAATCGGACGAGGCCCTGTGAGCCGGACCACCCGAGCGAAGCTGCACCCGCCGCGGCAGCGCGTCTTCGTGTTCGGCTCCGAAGCGCTCTCCAAGGCGGTTCAGGGCGACCGGGAGACGGTCGCGCTGATCAAGACGGCTCCGCGGCTCGACATCCCGATCGTCACCTCGGCGCTCACGGCCTTGGAGGCAGGGGACCCTCGCGACACGTCGGGGCAGGCGCTGTGGAACTGGACGCTGTCCCGGATCCGCGTCGCGCCCACGGACGAGCAGGTGGTCGCCATGGCGCGCGCCATGCTGAGGGCGGCCGGCCTGCAGGGGCACAAGTACGCCATCGATGCCGTCCTGGCAGCTGTGGCCGGGCGGGAAGCCGCCCAGGGTGTGTGCCCAGGTAACCGACTTCACCTCCGACACCGACGACCTGCATCAACTCCTCGCGGGACACTCCGTGCGAGTCGAGAAGGTCTGACGGGAAGCCGCCCGCGCCGCGAAGGACGAAACTCGATTGCGGTGTCTTCCGGATCCGACGGCTCCCCCGAGGGGGAGTGAGAGCAGGCCCACCGTCGGATCAGCCCGAGTAGCCCTCCAGGTCGGCGAGGACGTGGACGGTTCCGTGGGCGTTGCCGATGCGGATGCAGCCGTCCGCGCCGACCGGGATCACGGCCAGGACGGGGCGGGTCTCCCCGGCGGCGAGGCTGTCGTCGTAGACCTCCGGCAGGCTGCCGTCGCCGTAGGCCGTCAGGTGCGTGGCGGTGGTCGGCGCGACGCCCGTGAGGTTGACCAGCACCGCGTGGGCGTCGGCCGGGACGCCGGCGACACCGGCGACCTTCACCGTGAGCGGGCCGTTCGCGCCGAGCGGCTTGGCGGGGGCACCCGTGCCGGTGCGGGTGTCGAGGAAGCGGGTGGGAACGGTCGGTACGAAGGGGCTCCCGCCCGTGGTGAAGAAGCTCTGGAGGTCGGCGACCAGGTCGACATGACCGCCGCTGTTGTACAGCTTGATCTTTCCGCCGCACACGGGCGTGACCACCAGGTTGGAGACGGTCTGTCCGGCGCGGTAGTTCAGGTTCGAGGTGGTCGGGCGGCTTCCGCAGTAGACGGTGACCACGCCGCTCGCGGTGCCTCCCGTCGCGGTGATGTCGAGGACGGCAGCCACCGCGGAGGAGCTTGCGGGCCGCAGGGTGACGGTCGTGGTGCTGCCCGGCGCGACCTTGCCCCCAGGGACGCCGGTGCCGTTGCGGGTGTCCAGGTCCCGCACGGGTGCGGCGAGGGGGGACAGGCCGCTCAGGCGCGCGCCGCTCCTGGGCACGTTGGTGAAGTAGCCCGCCACGTCGGCGATGAGGTCGACGTCGCCGTGGGCGTTGTAGAGGTCGACGTAGCCGTCGCCGCCGACCCGGACCGTGACCAGGTTCGGACTGACCCTCCCGGCCGCGAAGTTGAGGTTGGAGGCGGCCGGACGGCCGGTGCCGTCGGGGTACACCGTGACGTAACTGCTCGCGGTGGCGTCGGCGTCGGTGACGTTCAGGGTCACCGCGGTCACTCCGGACGCCGGGATGCCGCCCGCGCCGAGGACCTTCAGGCGCAGTACCTTGCCGGGGCCGACCGGCCGCCGGGGTGCGCCCGTGCCGTGCCGGGTGTCCAGGATGCGCTTCGGGCTGGTGACCACGTAGGAGGCGCCGACGACGGCCTCGGTGGTCGCCGTGGCGGTGCGCCCGTCGGAGTCGGTGAGGTGCTGGGTGACGGTGTAGGTGCCGGCGGTGGCGTAGGTGTGAGTGAGGTACCGACCGGAGCCGGTGACCGTGACGGGCGCCGAGCCGTCGCCGAAGGTGATCCGGTCGCTGGTCGTCGGGTAGAAGCCGGTGGCGGTGAACGCACAGCTCGCGGTGCGGGGTTGGGACGGGTCCTGGCCGCAGGAGAGGCCCGCGTCGGGTCCGGGGGGCTGGGTGACCCCGATCGTGATGAACCCGGTCGTGCCCAGCCTGGTGCCGTCGGCCCTGTCGACCTCCACCGCGGGTTGGACGTAGCCGCTCCCGGTGGCCTTCGTGTACGTGTGTGTCGCAAAGGCGGTGGACACGGTGGCCGTGGCGCCGTCGCCGAAGTCGAACGCGTACCTCGCGCCCGCCAGCGAGTCCGACCAGGGGTTGCTCACCTTGGCGGTGAAGGTGGTGGGCACTCCGACGTAGGCGGCATACGGCGCCATGGCGATCCCGCTCACCTTGAACGGGTCCCGGAGCTCGTCGGCACCGCGGTCGTACGAGCCGTCGCCCGTGCCGGTGTCCGCGACCAGCGGGTCGTCGACCCTGGGACTGCCGTAGTAGTCCGTGGGGAGTTCTCCGGGCGCGTCGGCGTCGGCGGAGTCGACGAGCGGCGAGTTCTCCGTCGGCCGCCCCGTCGGAGGGATGGTCAGGTCCGTCTGATCGAGGTCGTGGGCTCCCTGCCCGGTGCCGGTCCGAAGGGCCCGGCTGGTTGGGTACGCGGTGCCGGCCCAGTCGTAGTCGACGCCGGTCGCCAGCGGGTTGACCGCGTTGTAGTCCTCGGTGACCTGCGGGGCGGAGGCGGCGTCCACCGTGATCTCCGCCGGTGTGCCGGTGTCGGAGCAGGAGATGCCCTCGTAGGGCATCACGACGGTGTTCTCCACCGACCCGGAGCTGCCACCGGTCAGGCTGATCGCGTTCCCGCACACCGTCGAGACGGTGTCGCCGGCGAGGTGGATGCCGGTGGTGCCCACGGCCGTGATCCCGCCCCGCGCGGTCCCGACGTGGTCGTCGGAGAGTGTGATGTCCCTCGCCCCGGCGGCGCTGGCGAAGACCGGGCCGCCCGACTGGGTGACCATGTCCCGGGTGAGGGCGACGTCGGAGGAGGAACCGTCGACCGCGATCGCCGGGACGTCCGGCATCGCGTGCAGGCCGGTCGCGACGATGGCGGAGCGGTAGGTGATGTGCTGCGAGTTCGCGAAGGCCAGGGCCGTGGCCGAGCCGGCCGAGGCCTGGATTCCGGCCATGTCGACGAACTGGGCGCCCGAGAAGGTGATCGCCGTCGTCTGCGTGCCCGACACCATGACGGCTGTTCCGTTGCCGGCCGCGACGACGAATCTGACGGGCGCGTCCGCCGTGCCCTTGCTCGATATGGTCACCGGGGCGTACCTGGGCCCGTTGGCGGCGATGTAGACGGTGTCGCCGGCGGTCGCGGCCTGCGCGGCCGGCTGGATCTGGCAGAAGGGCTCCGCCCGCGAGCCGGGGCCGGTGTCGGTGCAGTCGGCGGCGACGTTGTCGACGAACAGCGCGGTGCCGGTGTCCGCGTGGGCCCCGCCGGCGCCGAGGCCGCTGAGCAGGACTCCCAGAACGGCGGGTGTCACGAGTGATCGTCCGCGGCGCATCCGGTGCGCTCCTCCCCCTGGCCGGTGCGGGCGCGTGATCGCCGTCGCGCGGGGCCTGTCCCGTCCAGCCGGCTGTCCGCTGGAGCTGGACCGAGGCTAGATCAGCTCCCGAGGGGCGAACAGTTGCGCGAACGACCTTTACTCGATCTTGGCCGCCGGGAGACCTGGCTCCCTCGGCCCGCTCCGGCCCACTGCGCACCACTCCGGCCCCCTGCGGCCCGCGCGGTGAGCGGTCCGGACGGAACGGCGTCCGCGCCTACCGCCAACCACCCGTGAAATCGCTGGTGAGTTGGGCGTCGCAGATGTTGTAACCGCCCGACGCGTGGGCCGACTTCGTCTTTCCGGCCACGGTCACGCTGCAGTTGATGTCGCCCGAGCCCTGCAACTGGGCGTTCAGCGTGTAGTACATCGCTCCCTTCACGAAGGGCAGTTCGGCCTCGAAGCCGCCGTTCTCGAAGGTGCCCTTGCGGGTGTCGCTGTCGGAGCCGTAGGTGATGTCCAGGCCGCCGAGCGCTCCGGCCGGGGCGGTTCCCCAGACCTTGAAGACGACGGTCTTCGGCGTCCCGGACCTCTCGCCGTGGTCCTTGGCCCCACCGGCCGCCTTGTCGTCGGTCCTCGTCGTGGACGTGGACGTCGACCCGCCGTCGTGCGAGTCGTCCGAGCCGCCGCCGACGACCGCGGCGGCGATGCCGATGACGACGGCCACGCCGACCAGACCGAGACAGCCGAGACCGACGATCTTTCCGGCGCCGGGGCCCCTGCGCGGCGGCTCAGGCTCGAACGGCGGACGGCCGTACGGCTGCTGCGGGCCGACCCAGCCGGGCTGCTGGTTGTTCATGGATCCCCCTGAGATCGAGTCGACGGTGATATGGGGGACATGTGGTGATGCGGTGCGGTTGCCGGGCAGCTGCTGGATTCACCCGATCGTGCAGGCCGGGCAGAGGTCGGGCAGAGTCCGGCGGAGCCTGGATTGCAGGGCCCCTCGGTGGCGCTTAGCGTGATGGCGGGGGCTCCGGGTCCGTCGAGGGCCGGAGCCTGGTCGCCGTCGAGGGTGCCGGCACCGGTGCCGTTCCTGTCCAGGACGTCCGTCGAGTCCGTCGGGCGCGGAGAGACGAGGTCCCCCATGCCCCACACCATGCGCGCGCTCGTGGCCGGCGAGGTCGGCGAGCCGGCCGACGTCCTGCGGCTGGAGTCCCGGCCGGTTCCGGAGCCGGGAGCAGGTCAGGCGCTGATCCGCGTGACGGCTACGCCGATCCACGCCAGTGATCTGCACGTGCTGCGCGGCCGTTACGGGTTCTTCCCGGTCTTCCCCACGGTCGGCGGGCACATGGAGTGCGTGGGGCACGTCGAGGCGCTCGGTCCTGAGACGGAGGGGCTGGAGATCGGCGAGCGCGTGGTGGCCGTCGCGGTCCCCGCCGTACCCGGGCCGCCCGTGGTCGGCACCTGGCAGGAGTACCTCGTCGCCGACGCCCACCGGCTGCTGCCGGTCCCGGACGACCTGAACGACTCCAGCGCCTGCCAGCTCGCCGTCAACCCCCTGACCGCGCTGCTCCTGGTGACCCGCGAACTCGACGTGCGGCCGGGCGAGTGGCTGGTGCAGACGGCCGCGGGCTCCACGGTCGGCCGGCTCGTCATCCAGCTGGCCCGGCATCTGGGGATCCCCACCATCAACGTGGTGCGACGGCGCGCCGCCGTCGACGAGATCAAGGCCCTCGGCGGTGACGAGGTCATCTGCACGGAGGACGAGGACCTGGCGCGGCGGGTGGCCGAGATCGCGGGGCCGGCCGGGGTGCGCAAGGCCACCGACTGTGTCGCGGGTCCGGTGGGCGCCCAGGTCTCCCAGGCGCTGGCGCCGGGCGGCGAGCTCGTGGTCTACGGCGCGCTCTCCACCCACCGGCAGACCGACCCGGCGGCGCTGACGATCCCGCTGCGGGCCCGCTCGGTCATCTACGAGGCCAAGACGGTCCGCGGTTTCTGGCTGAACCGCTGGTTCGGCTCCGCCAGCCCCGCGGAGGTGCTGCGCGCGCTGTCCGAGGTGTTCACGCTCGTCGCCGAGGGCGTGCTGACCATCCCGCCCGGGCGGCCCTTCCCGCTGGACGGCTTCGCCGAGGCCGTCGCGTTCGCCGAGGAGCCCGCCCACGGCGCCAAGCCGCTCTTCGTCTTCGACGGCGCCCGGACCTGAGCCCGGACCCCGGACCCCGGACCCCGGGCCTCGCCGCGGACCCGGTCCGCGCGGCGGGTCGCGGGCGCCGGGTCGCGGGCGGCGGGTCGCGGGCGGCGGGGGGGTGAGCGGAAGGGGGCGGGGTCCTGGCCATTGGGTGCCGGGCCCGGTGGGTCTATCGTCGGAATCATGGGCCAGGACGAGGAGGACGGCCGGTGATGCCGCAGGACGAGGCCGTGATCGGCCGCACGGGGGAGGTCCTCATCGCGACGCGCGGTCCCGCGGGTCCCGGCGAGGTCCTCGTGCGCGTCAGGGGCGGCTCCGAGACCTTCCTCGCCTGGTCGGAGGAGCCCCTGCCGGTGGGCGCCGCGGTGCTCGTGATCGAATCACGGGGATGCCGCGAGGTGGGCGTCATCGAGTGGGTGGATCCATTGGACGCGCTCGGCGACAGTGCCGAGGCCGGCTGAGGAGTAACAGGAATGTTCGGATACCGCGTACCCGCTCCCGACGAGGCGATGTTGATCTCGGGAGGCAGGCGGGGACTGGGGGGCGCGCCGTTCCGAGTGGTGACGGGGCACGGGAAGTTCGTGCTGCCGGTCGTACGGAAGGTCCGGTTCCTCACCCTGTCGATGTGCGAGTCCGAGGTCACCGAGACCTGCGTGACGAGACAGGGCATCTCGTTGCACGTCCGCGCGGTCATCGCCTTCAAGGTCGGCAACGACCACGAGAGCATCATCAACGCGGGCCAGCGTTTCCTCTCCGACCAGGAGCAGATGTCCGTGCTCACCGGCCGGATCTTCGCGGGTCACCTGCGGGCCATCATCGGTTCGATGACGGTCGAGGAGATCGTCACCGAGCGGCAGAAGCTCGCGGCGGAGGTCCTGGACACCTCCAAGACGGAGATGGCGAAGATCGGCCTGATCGTCGACTCGCTGCAGATCCAGTCCATCGACGACGGCGACACCGGCTACATCGACGCGATGTCCGCGCCGCACAAGGCGGCCATCCAGCGGCAGGCCCAGATCGCCCAGGCGCAGGCCACGCAGGCCGCGGTCGAGGCCGAGCAGGTGGCGGCCCGGAACCAGGCCGAGTACGCCCGGCAGACCGCGATCGTCAAGGCCGAGTACTCGGCCGAGGTGGACCGTGCCCAGGCGCAGGCCGCGCAGGCCGGTCCGCTGGCGCAGGCGCACGCCCAGCAGGAGGTGCTCGCCGCCCAGACGGAGCTGGCCCTGCGCCAGGCCAAGCTGCGCCAGCAGCAGCTCGTCTCCGAGGTCGTGAAGCCCGCCGAGGCCGAGGCCGAGCGGGTCAGGATCCTCGCGTCCGCCGAGGCGCAGCGGATGAAGATCCAGGCGGAGGCGGCCGCGTCGTACGACCGGGTCGCGCTCGACCGGATGCTGATCGACCAGCTTCCGCAGATCGTCAAGGAGGCGGCCGGCGGTCTCGCGGGCGCCAACGTGAACGTCCTCAACGGCGCGGACGGCCTCGGTGAGATCGCCGCCGGCCTGGTCTCGCAGGGCCTGACGATCCTCGACTCGGTCCGGCAGAACCTGAGCGGCCAGGAGTCGGACGGACGCCGCTCCGAGAAGGGCGCGGACGGCGGCGACAGCTCGCTGCTCCAGCTGCCGTCCAGCAAGGGCAGGAAGTCGGACGACGGCCCGGTGGACGTCGACTAGGGACCCGTGGGAGGGCCGCGTCGGGCCCCGGTGCGCGCGGCGTGCGCGACCGGCGCCCGGCCGGCCTGGCCCCGGGCCGTCCGGACGACCCCGCCGCGGGCCGTCCGGGCGGTCGTTTTCTTTACGCACTCCTGACGCCGACTCCCGCATCCCGTGGCGTCCGGCCGGTGTCATCTTCCTTACCGGATCCTCGTCAGGATCATGTCGGAGAGGGAGTGAGTGCCGATGGACGGCGCCGTCATAGGGGTCGTGGTCGCTTTCGTCCTGGGCCTGTTGGTCCTGCGCGGCGGGATGCGGGTGGTCAACCAGATCGAGCGCGGGGTCGTGTTCCGGTGGGGCAAGGCGCTGCCGGCCTACCGGCACCCCGGGGTCACCTTCCTCATCCCCTTCGCCGACCGGATGCGCAAGGTGAACGTGCAGGTGGTCACCATGCCGGTGCCCACCCAGGAGGGCATCACCAAGGACAACGTGTCCGTGAAGGTCGACGCCGTCGTCTACTTCCGGGTCACCGACCCGATCCGGGCCGCCATCGAGGTGCAGGACTACGTCTTCGCCGTCGGGCAGGTCGCCCAGTCGTCGCTGCGGTCCATCATCGGCAAGAGCGACCTCGACGACCTGCTCACCGACCGGGAGCGGCTGCACGAGGGGCTCGCCCTGATGATCGACAGTCCGGCCGCCGAGTGGGGCATCCACATCGACCGCGTCGAGATCAAGGACGTACAGCTGCCGGAGTCGCTGAAGCGGTCCATGTCCCGGCAGGCGGAGGCCGAGCGGGAGCGGCGGGCCCGGGTCATCACCGCCGACGGCGAGTTCCAGGCCGCGCAGCAGCTCGCGAACGCCTCCCGGATCATGTCCGACACGCCGGAGGCGATGCAGCTGCGGCTGCTGCAGACCGTCGTCGAGGTCGCCGCCGAGAAGAACTCCACGCTGGTGATGCCGTTCCCGGTCGAGCTGCTGCGCTACTTCGACCGCGCGGCCAAGCGGCTGGACCAGGAGGTCGAGAAGAACGAGCGGGAGCTGGACGCCCCGGAGGGACAGGCCGCGCTCAAGGCCGGGATCGAGCAGATCGCCGCCGTCGCGGACCGGTTCGGGCCGCGGGCCGAGGTCACGGCCGCACCGGAACCCTCACCGGAGGCTCCCGCCCCCGCACCCGGCGACCGGCCGCGGGCCTAGCCATATCACTAGACCTGGCGCCGGCCGGGCCCCGGCCGGTCACGCCTCGGAGTTAGCATCCGCTTATGACGACTACCGAGAACAACGGATCCGTACTCGACACCGAGATCGGTGCTCTCCAGGGCGGTTCCGCCGACCTGTCGGGGTACGCCGGCAAGGCCGTGCTCATTGTGAACGTGGCCTCCAAGTGCGGCCTGACCCCGCAGTACAGCGGCCTGGAGCGGCTTCAGGAGCGGTACGCGGCGCAGGGCTTCACCGTGCTCGGCGTGCCCTGCAACCAGTTCCTCGGGCAGGAGCCCGGCAGCGCCGAGGAGATCGCGGAGTTCTGCTCGGCGACGTACGGCGTGACCTTCCCGCTGACCGAGAAGGTCGAGGTCAACGGTGAGGGCCGGCACCCGCTGTACGACCGTCTCACCCCCTTCGCCGACGACGAGGGCCACACCGGTGACATCCGCTGGAACTTCGAGAAGTTCCTGATCGGGCGGGACGGCCAGGTCGTCGCCCGGTTCGCGCCGCAGACCGAGCCGGAGTCGGCTGAGGTCGTGGCCGCGGTGGAGAAGGCCATCGGCTGAGCCTTCCTGCTTCGCGGCGGCGGTCACGGGAGTCGCTCCCGGGGCCGCCGTCGGCGTTCCGTGCCCCGCTTGACCTTGTCCCTGGGGCAGGGCCGAGCGTCGGTCGGGCCGGGCCACGGGGCCCGGTGACGGAGGATGCGGCCGGGGAGGACGCGGTGGACGAGGAACTGCTCACGATCGGCGCGTTCGCGGCGCGGTCCCGGCTCTCGGCGAAGGCGCTGCGCCTGTACGACCGGCTGGGGCTGCTGGCGACCGCGTACGTCGACGAGGCGTCCGGCTACCGGTACTACCGGGCCGGGCAGGCGGAGCGCGCCCGGCTGGTGGCGCTGCTGCGCCGGCTGGACATGCCGCTGACGCGGATCGCCGAGCTGGTCGAGGCGGCGGACGGCGGTGGGGCGGACGGCGACGCGCGGGCCGCGGAGCTGCTGGCCGCCTACTGGGCGGACGTCGAGCGGCGGATCGCCGGGCAGCGGACCCTCGCCGCATATCTCCGTGGACGGCTGTCCGGGAGGAGTTCGCAGATGTACGAGACGTTCGTGGTGGAGACGGTGCGGGTGCCCGCGCAGGTGGTGGTCACCGAGACGCGGCACACCCTGGCGGACGAGCTGCCCGCCTGGATCGGTGCCGCGCTGGGCCGGCTGGAGGGCGCGGCGCGTGCGTGCGGGGGTGTGACGGCGGCGCCGTTCGTCGTGTACCACGCGGAGGTGTCCGTGGAGAGCGACGGGCCGGTCGAGGCCTGTGTGCCGGTGGCGGACGAGGCGGCGGCGCGGGCCTGGGTGGAGCGGTACGGGCGGTCCTGGGAGACCAGGGTGCGCGTCGAGCCGGCGCGCACGCTGGCGTACACGCGGATCAGCAAGGCGCAGGTGGCGCATCCGCAGATCCTGGCGGCCTTCGAGGCGGTGGAGGGCTGGGTGGCCCGGCAGGACGGCCTGGAGTACGACGGTCCCTGCCGGGAGGTCTACTTCACGGACTGGGACGCGGCGGGCCCGGAGGACCCGGTGTGCGACGTGGCCTTCCCCGTCCGGTAGCGGGGACGGCGACCGGCCCGGCGACCGGCTCTGTCCACGCTCCGGCAGCCGGGCCGGTGGCCGCTCGGCCGGCCGACCCGACGGCCGAGCGGCCGGTCGGGCCGGTGGCCGGCCGGCCGGTCGGGCCGGTGGCACAAGCCGAGCCCCCTCGGCAAGGACGGCGAGCTAGTCGAGAGGGCTCTTGTGGTGACGCTTGTGCAGTTGTGGTTGTCATCGTCGGGAGCGTGGCCGATCGGTCAGCGAATACCCCTACGCCTTGACCGTGGCCACGAACGCGTTCCACGCGCCGGCCGGGAACGCGAGGACCGGGCCCTCCTCGACCTTGGAGTCGCGTACGGCGAGTCCAGCGGTCGTCGGTGACTTGACCTCGACGCACGCCCCGTTCCCTGCGGAATAGGAGGACTTCGTCCACGTCTCCGTGGCGCCCTGAAGCAGTGCCATGTCCACTCCTGTAACGAGTTGCTGTAGTGCGATTCACGCCAACCTTCTGATCGGTTGGCGTGATCGACGCTACTAGCCAACTCCCCCGCCTGGAGCACTCGTTCACTCGACCGGGTGGCATATTCCAGGGGATTCTTCCGCTGAGGCATGGCACCGGTGTACGATGCGGCGCTCACCGTCCGGGAGGGCTCAGCGGGCGTACTCCTTGGCCGCGTCGGAGATGAACTGCCGGGACTGCTCGACGTTCAGCGACTGGGCCCGCAGGTGCTCGTACATCACGGCGTACTTCTGCACGTCATGGGCCTTCTCCAGGTACAGGTCGCTGGTCACGCCCTCCAGGTAGACGACGCTGGAGTCGGCCGCGTCGGCGAACTCCAGGATCGCGTACTGGCCGTTGAGGCCGGGATGCGCGCCCACCTCGAAGGGCAGCACCTGCACGGTGATGTGCGGCTGCTGGGACATCTCGATCAGGTACTCCAACTGCTCGCGCATCACGAGCCGGTTGCCGACGAGACGGCGCAGCGCGGCCTCGTCGAGCACCACCCACAGGCGGAGGGGGTTGTGCTCGGCGGTGATACGTTCCTGTCGCCGCATCCGGACCTGGACCCGCTTCTCGATGTCGGCGGCGGAGGTCTCCGGCAGCGCGCCCTGCACCAGGGCCTCGGCGTACGCCCGGGTCTGCAACAGCCCGGTGACGAGCTGGGGTTCGTACACCCGCAGCGACTCGGCGTCGGTCTCCAGACCGATGTAGACGCTGTACGGGATGTCGCCGAACGCGTGCCACCAGCCCTGCTGCCGCGAATCCCGGGCCATCTCCATCAGCGACTCGACGACCCGCTGGTCCTCGACCTCGTAGACCCCGCACAGGTCGCGGACGTCTCGCTGGCTGATGCTCCGGCGGCCGTTCTCCAGCCGGCTGATCTTCGACTGCGAAACGAGCAGCCGCTCCGCCACTTCCTCCGCCGTCATGCCCTTGAGCTCACGGAGCCTGCGCAGCTCCTGGCCCAGCCGGCGCCGCCTGACGGTGGGATTGACATTGGACGCCACGGGACGCGCACCTCCGGCTGCCTGCCTGTAAGTACCACTTTGCGTATCTGCTGTTGAGCAGACTGCCACCAAGGTGCTTCCTACCGCTGGGAAACCGCGTATATGCAGCGCGTACGCGTTCGGTTCGGGCAGGTTCCGCGAAAAAACCGGGCGGGGCGGTGAGGCGCGTACCGCTGCGCCTCACCGCCCCGTCCGGACCAGCGGCTCCCGAACCTGGTCTCAATGGTGCTGTGTTGCCTGCTGCCGCGGTCGTGTCACCGCGGCTCAGTGAACCGCGGCCCGCGCCATCGCGCCCGCGCCTCGGCGCGGTTGCATGGGAACGCCGCGGGCGGGTTCCGGCGCACCGGGCCTGGCCGGGGGCCCGGCCTGGCGCCGTGGCTGGGCACCCGCGCCGTTCTGCACGTCCATGACGGCGTGGGCCACGAGCCCGCCCATCGGGTCGTGCCGTATCAAGTCCCGCAGCCGGGAACGCGAGGAGCGTCCCTCGTTGCCCGGATACAGGTGCTTGCCGAGGCCGACCGCGTGGGCCAGGGCGGCGAGCGCCGCGGTCCGCGGGTCCGGTGGTACGCCGGTACGGATCGCCGAATCCAGTCGGGCTCGGATCTCCCGGCTGATCTCGTTGTCCGTCGCCTGGTACCGGGTCGTCGGGAGCACCCCGCACATCTGGCCCGCCACGGCATGCACCATGCCGCACCGCTCCAGATACGAGAGATACGTCTGGCGAAGTCCCAGACGTGGCCCGCCGATCCAGTGCACAGCCCGCACGGGAGCGCCACGCCTTCGCAGCAACTCCAACGCGCAGTCCAAAGTCGGATCTCCAGTCGGCCGTGGCTGCACCACGGCGATACGATCCCCGTCTGGGGCTATCCGTCCGGCCAGCGCCAGCTCTACTAGCTGTGCTCCGGCCAGACCGAGGTCGAGCGACTGCGGCTGCGCAGTGGTACCCGTGGTCGGGTCCAGTGCCAGCAGCAGAAGCTCCTCCGGAAGTGTTCTGCGGCTCCTGCCCATCCATGCCTCCCCGCGTGGATGAATGACAGGGTGACCCCTCTCACATTGGTCTGTCGAGGGCGCGTGACCGGTTTGTAAGGGAACCGGAAGGTATGTCGTTCTCGTCTACCACAGCGGCTAAGCCCGCACACAGGACACTGGTACATGGTTCGGACAGCGCACGGAAACGTGCGAAGCGTGGAGGAGGCATCGGTGGCGGGCGAGTCCCCCGACAGGTCGAAGCAGCGCGAGTCGTCGGCGGAACCGACGTCGGGGAGTGCGGGAACGGTTCCCGAACCACGCGACCCACGGCTGGCGGTGGCCGGCGAGGACGACAGGGAGACGGCCGGCGGCGTGGACACCGCGACCCGGGTCTTCTCGGTACCGGACGTGAAGCCGGACGGCGAGGACGACCCGAAGCTCCGTCAGGCGGTGGCGGCGTGGGTGCGCACGGGTACGCCGGCGACGGAGGGCGAGGCCTCCGACGCGGAGCGGCCTGAGCGGCCCGAGGCGGCCACGGAGCCCGGAGAGGGCCCCGAGGGCCCCGACGACGCCGAGAAGCCCCAGGACGCCCCCGCGCCGCCGGAGAAGGCCGCCACGGCCGGTAAGGGCGCCACGGCCGGTAAGGGCGCCACGGCCCCCGAGGCGACGCACGACGCGGAGTCCGCGGACGCGGAGGCGGAGGCGGACGCGGACGCGGACGCGGCACCGAAGGCTGCCGCCGAACCGGAGGCTGCCGCCGAACCGGAGGACGCGGCACCCCAGGACAAGCCCGAGGCGCCCGGCACCCCCGAGGACGCCGCCCCGAAGGCCGACGCCGAGCCCGAGGACGCGACACCGGCGAACGAGCCCACGACCGACGCCGAACCGAAGGACGCCGAGTCGAAGGACGCCGCACCCGAAGACGCGGCACCGGAAGACTCCGCACCGAAGGACGCGGCACCGGAGGACTCCGCACCCGGAGACGCCGAGCCGAAGGACGCCGCACCCGAAGACGCGGCACCGGAGGACTCCGCACCCGGAGACGCCGAGCCGGAGGACGCGGCACCGGAAGACTCCGCAGCCGACCCCGCGGACGCCGACGGCGAGGACGCCCCGCAGGGGCCACCCGCGGCCGAGGACGGTTCCCGCACGGGTGGTGCGGGTGGGAAGACGAAGGCGGCCGAAGGCGCGGCCGAGGCCGCCGTCGACCAGCCGACCACCATGCTGAAGGCGCCCCGCCCCCCGCAGGTGGACCAGCCCACCACCACGCTCAAGCTCGGCGCCGAGCCGAAGAAGCCGGCGTCCGACCCCGAGCGCACCAGCAGGTTCGTCGCCCTGAAGTCGGACCTCAAGCCGGACCCCAAGCCGGGCGGCAAGCCGAACACCGAACCCGGCGCCAAGCCCGAGACCCCTCCCGCCGCCGCCCCCGGCACGGGCGCCGGCACCGCCTCCACCACCCGCACCACCGTCCTGCCCCAGGTCGGCCCCGAGCGCACCACCCAGGTACCGCTCCCGCCGAAGCCCCCGCTGGACCTGCTCGCCGAGCTGACCAACACGCCTCCGCCGCCGGAGACGCCGGTCAGGACCGCCGTCCGGCGCGTCAAGATCTGGACGCCCCTGGCCATCGTCCTGCTGATCGTCTTTGCGGTCGTACAGGCTCTCCGTCCGCTGCCGCAGCCCACCCTGTCGCTCACCGCGAAGGACAGCTACACCTTCGACGGCAGCAAGGCCGACATCCCCTGGCCCGCCGACGGACAGGCCGCCCTGGACGTCCAGGGCATCGGCTCGTTCGGTTCGTCCGGCGACCAGAAGCCCGTGCCGATCGCCAGCGTCGCCAAGGTGATGACCGCGTACCTCATCCTGCGCGACCACCCCCTCAAGAGCGGTGCCGCCGGCCCCAAGATAAAGATCGACCAGGCGGCCCAGGACCAGTCGAACGCCGGACAGGAGTCCACCGTCGACGTGACGGCCGGCGACTCGATCACGCAGCGCGAGGCCCTGGAGGGCATCCTCATCGCCTCCGCCAACAACGTGGCCCGCCTGCTGGCCCGTTGGGACGCCGGCTCCGAGAAGGCGTTCGTGGCGAAGATGAACACCACGGCGAAGAAGCTCGGCATGACCAACACGACGTACACCGACCCGTCGGGGCTCACCGACTCCACGGTGTCCACGGCCGTGGACCAGGTGAAGCTGGCGAAGGCCGCGATGGCGAGCGAGCCGACCTTCCGCGAGGTCGCCGCGATGATGTCGTACGACGACTACAAGGGTGCCAACCACTCGAACTGGAACCAGCTGGTCGGTCACAACGACGTCGTCGGCATCAAGACCGGCACCACCACCTCCGCCCTCGGCAACCTGGTCTTCGCCGCCAAGAAGGACGTGAACGGCGAGACCCGCACGGTCATCGGCGCGGTGATCCGGCAGCCGGCCAACGCCAGCAACGACAACAGCATCCTCAAGGCCGCCCTCAACGCCGGCGACCAGCTGATCCGGGCGGCCCAGGGCGCGCTGAAGTCGGCGACCGTCTACAAGAAGGGTGACGTCGTCGGGTACGTGGACGACGGTCTCGGCGGCCGTACCCCGGTCACGGCGACCAAGGACGTCACCGCGGTCGGCTGGTCGGGCCTGAAGGTGAAGCTGACCTTCCAGGCCGACGACGTGCCGCACACCGCGAAGGCCGGCACGAAGGTCGGTGCCCTCACCGTCGGTGACGGCTCCGGTTCCGCGGTGCAGATCCCGGTCGCCCTGCAGAAGGATCTGGCCGAGCCCGGGTTCACGAGCAAACTGACCCGCATCGGCTGACACATCACGCACATTCCGTCCCCGCACCCCGCTGATGGCGGCCCACCCAGAGGCCCCGCGGCGGGGTGCGTGCTAGCGTCGCGAATCGGGGCAGGTCGCCGGTCGCCGGGACGCGGCCGCGAACTGGACGAGAACCGGCCGGTAACACCGTGGAACGCGGCCGAGAACAGAAGACGGGACACGGGGAGTGCCTTCAGGTGGCCACAGCGGAGCCGACACGCGCCGACGACGCCGAACCGGGCCCGGTAGCCGGCCCGCGAATAGCCCTGCCCGAGACCGGGCCGCGCACCGCCCACGACAGACCCGGCACGCGGCGTAACGGCGGCCTCCGCCGGCTCCTCGACCGGGACGCGCCGCTGCGCGAGTGGCCCTCGCGCCACCCGGTGCTGGCCGTCACGGCCCTCGCCGGCATCCTGCACATCATCTGGCTGTTCACGTTCGCGAACAGCGGCGGCGACCTCGCGGCGCAGGACGCCTGGGCCGAGTTCGTCGGCCGCCACCCGGACTCCGCGTACAACCTCGCCTGGTACGGCGGCATGCACCCGGTGTCGTACAGCGTGGTCTCGCCGTACCTGATGTCGGTGCTCGGCGTCCGTACGACGATGATGATCGCCGGCACGGTCTCGGCCGGACTGCTGACCCTGCTCCTCATCCGCAGCCGCGTGGTGAAGAACCCGCTGTGGGCCTCGCTCGCCGGGGTGCTCGCGCTGATCTGCAACGCGGTCTCCGGACGGGTCACCTTCGGTCTCGGCACCGCGTTCGCGCTGGCCTCGGTGGGAGCGGTGTTCTGCTGGCCCCACCGCTGGCGTCACAAGCGATGGGCGAAGGCCCTGGTCGCGGCGCCGTTCGCGGCCCTCGCCACCATGTCGTCGCCGGTGGCCGGGCTCTTCGTCGGCCTGGTCGCGGTCGCGCTGTTCCTGCAGAAGCGCCGGCCGGGCGCCTGGGCGCTGGGCCTCGCTCCGGCCGCCGTGGTCGCCGTGTCGGCCTGGCTGTTCCCGTTCTCCGGCACCCAGCCGATGGGCTTCGGCTCGGTGGTCATGCCGCTGGGCTACGGCCTGCTCTGCCTCTTCCTCGTCCCCGAGGAGTGGAAGACGGTCCGACTGACGGCCGCCGTGTACAGCCTCGGGGTCGTGCTGGTGTGGCTGGTCAGCTCGCAGATCGGCTCGAACATATCCCGGCTGCCGATGCTGTTCGCGGGCGCCGCCCTGATCGCGGCCCTCCCGTACACCGTGCCGCGCTCGCGCAGGTACTACGTCACCGTCCTCGCCTTCCTCGGCTTCGTCGGCTGGATCGGCTTCAAGGCGGTCGACGACATCATCCACACGACCCCGGCGGCCTCCTGGGCCCGCGAGCTCGCCCCGCTGGTCAACCAGCTCCAGCAGGTCGGCGCCGAGAAGGGCCGCGTCGAGGTGGTCCCGGCCCGCTCGCACCGGGAGGCGTCCGCGCTCGCGCCGTACGTCAACCTGGCCCGCGGCTGGAACCGCCAGGCCGACATGGAGCGCAACCCGCTCTTCTACGACGACACCCTCAACTCCGCCAACTACCACGAGTGGCTGCAGCGCTGGGCCGTGCACTTCGTGGTGCTGCCGAAGGACGACCCCGACGGCGACGGCGGCGAGCGCGAGCGGGCGCTGGTCCGGCGCGGGATGCCGTACCTGAAGCAGGTCTGGGGCGACGCCAACTGGCAGCTGTTCCGGGTGACCGATCCCACGCCCCTCGCCGAGCCCGACGCGGTGGTGGACAGCGCCGAGCAGGGCGAGCTGACCATCGAGGTGCGCACGGCCGGCCGGATCCTGATCCGGATCCCGTACTCGCCGTGGCTGAGCATCGTCGACGCGGACGGCAAGAGCCTGAAGCCGCCGCAGGAGACCCAGGCCTCCAAGAACCGTGCCGAGGGCACGCCGAAGACGTACACCAATGTCAACGGCTGCCTGCTGGAGACACCGGAGGACGCCAAGGGCGACCGCTGGACGATGCTGCTGGCCCCGAAGACGGGAACCTACCGTCTGGCGGCCCCCTACCAACTGCCCCGCGGCACCCCCTGCCCGGACGAGCTGAAGTGAGCCGTCGCCGGAGCGGGTACGAACGCTCCGGCGACGCCTCCGGGCACCTCACCAGCTGTCGGGGCCGTGGCGCAGGATCCAGCGCTGCTGGTCGTTGAAGGACAGGTGGGCCCTGGAGACTCCGGTGCTGCGGTAGAACTCCAGGCCGGCGTCCCAGATGGCGCCGTACGCCGCCCCGCTCTCGTCGTGCGTGCCCAGTTCCCGCAGGCAGCGGGAGGCCCCGTACACCGTCCAGCCGCCGACCGGGAGGACGACCGCGGCCAGTTCCTCGGGGGTCACGCTCAGGTAGGGCTGGAGGCAGACGCTCCAGAGGTACGAGGCGTCCAGCGTGCTGGCGGAGATGTCGGCGGTGTGGCGGCCCAGGATCTCCATCCGCAGGGGTGTCTCCGGCGGCATCCCGCCCATGGGCCGGGCGGCGTCCTGGACGGACAGGCGCTCCAGCGCGCGGGCGGCCGCCTCGTGGGGGTCGCGCCGGCCGGCCATGGTGTGCTGGAGGCGTTTCCACGAGCGGTCGATGTCGGCGGTGGTCACGTTCTCGATGAGCGGGACGAACTCCCGCAGCGTCTCCCAGGCGGCCTGCCGGTCGGCGGCGAACGTCGCCGGCGCCTCTTCGAGGAGGAAGATCAGGGAGGAGGCGAGCATGCGGACCTCGGTGCGCTGGACGTTGTCCTCCAGGTCGTCGTGGCGGACCGAACGCCGCCACCGGAGCAGGACACCGGCGGCGAGCGGCCACTCGCCGCCACCCCCGAGGAGCCGCACGAGGTGGAAGAGCTGGTCGTACCCGTGGACGCGTCCCGTGGCACGGCCGGCGTCGAGCAGGTCGGCGAGCCGGGTCGCTAGCTCCGGGATCCGGTCCGGCGCTCCCGCCCTCAGGGCGTCGTCGGCGGACCACAGCAGGTCCTCGGCGCGGGCCCGGCCGGGGTCGCCGTACTCCGGTGAGCCGTTCAGCCGAGCGTCGAGCTCGACCCGCTTCGCCTCGTGCTGCCAGGGTTCGGCGAGCGAGAACGTGACGAGGGCGGTGCCGCACCCGGGGCAGGTGCCCGGCCAGCGGTCGGACGGCCGGTCGGGACCGCCGCGACCGCACTCCTCGTACGGGCAGATCCAGCGCAGCCCCACGGCGCCCCGGGGCGGCCGGTACCCGTAGCGCGTCGGTGGCAGTGCCTTGTGCCGGGCGAACAGTCCCATCGGTGTGACACCTCTCGTGCGGTCGAACGCGTTCGGCGGGCGCGTGGCTCCGCGTCGTCTGGCGTGGTGCGCGAGCGGCGCCGGTGGGGACGTCCGCTCACCGGTGGCCCGGTCCGCGGCCGGCGGGCGTCCGCGCGGCCGGCCCGACGGACCGCCGTCCGGGCGACTACCGCCGTGCGGAGGGCTCGTCGTCCCTCTCCCACTGGCCCCGCACGATCCGGCCGCTGCGGCTGTCGTGCGGAACGCCCCAGCGGGAGGCCGGCTTCCCGGTGGCCAGCCAGTACACCAGCACGGCTTCCCACACCAGGGCCTTCAGCACGCTGACGACGAACCACTCGGGGCTGATCAGGAGGATCCTCACCGGCAGCCCGTGCCACCCCGAATATCCGGTCCGGTGGGTGAGCACCCATATCGACACGATGACGCCCAACGCGTGCAGCAGCCCGATCACAGCACCGAAACTCATGGCCGGCTTCCTTCGCTCAGTTCCGAACTCGCTTGTGATCCCGTCCCGTTCGAGATCGCGAATGTCCTCAAGGATGAGGGAACGGACGTCTCGGGAGTCGCCATTTCTGTACGCTTTTGTCATCAGATCTGTTCGGCCTCGGGGGAGGCGCGTTGACCTACGCAACCGGCGAGCGGAAGACCGCCGCGGACATGATGCGCGAGCTGCGCAGGCAGGTGGAGCAGCGACAGGGACCGGTCACCGACGAGACGCTGGCGAGGACGCTGGGCATCAGCACCGGGGCGCTGCGCAGCTACGCCAGCGGCAGGACGATGATCAAACCGACGGCGCTGCGGGCGCTCGCGGAGCTGGCCGGCGTCCAGGTCTCCCGGGTGTACGCCGAGATGGGCTGGTTGCCCCGGCACGAGGTGTCGGCCGTCAGGCAGCCGGACCTGCCGGAGCAGTTGCAGGCCGCGGCGGCCGCGGTGACGAGACTGAGCGAGAGCCTGGACGGGCTGGCGCCCGAGGGCACCGGCCGCGCCACGCTGCTGGCGGCCGCGGCGGTCCTGGGCGACGAGCAGGCCGCCGCGCGCTTCCAGGTGCGGCTGCACGCGCTGGAGTCGGGCGACCGGTGCTCCGTACCGACCACGCTGACCGCGGAGTTCCTGCCCGGCGACCACGTTCGGGCCCTCGATCCGGACGAGTTGACGGCCCGCGCGCTGGCGGTGGGGATGCGGCCGGTGCCTCCGGTGCCCCCGGACTCCGACGGGAGTGACCCGGTGGCGGCGCGGCACCGGCTGTTCCAGGCGGAACTGGAGGTGGTCACGGCCGACGCGCTGTCCCGGGCCGGCGACTTCAGCTGGCAGGGCGAGCCGGGGACGACGCTGTGGCGGCCCGTGTGCCGCCGGTGGCCGACCCACCTTCTCGTCCAGCACGTGCTCACCGGCCAGCCCTTCGCCGAGCGGCTGCCCTGGTCCTCGACCGACGGCCTGCCGGTGGTGGTGATCGGCGCGGACTACTCGATCGGCCCGACCGCGGCCCTGCTGGCGAGGGCCCTGGGGTGGCGCTTCGTACCGGTCACCTCGGCCACCACGTTCGACTCCGGGCGGCTCGTCCGGTCGCCGGCGCTGTCGCCTCCGGGACGGCGCAGACAGGGCTGGGGCGCAGCCGCCCGCCGGATCGGGGTGCTCTCCGAACCCGCCGCCCCGCTGCCCGTGGTGATGCTCGTCCGGCCCTACGTCTTCGGCGACCAGGACGCCTACGACGTCGCGGCCCGGCGTCTGCTGCGGAACGTCCGCGCGCACATCGTCTACGCCCGGCCCACGCCCGGACACCTGGACTGGTGGGCGCGCAGGCGCCAGCTCACCGCCCGTGACGCACAGCCGGCGGACGCCTGGAAGGCGGACGTGCACCGGGCCCTGGCGCGGGTCGAGGAGGTGCTGGAGGAGCGCGGCGCGTTCCTCGGCCCCGAGCACGATCTGCGGCTGCGCCTGGCCCCGCTGTCCCCGTCCCCCGATCCGGAGGACCCGGTGGTCCCGGACCACTTGACGGACAGCCAGTTCGACTGCGCGGCCCTGTGTCTCGACTGGCTGGACCGGGTGGCGAACCAGGGCCGTGTGCCGCTGTCGCGTGAGATCCGTCCGTCCGCCCTGGGGTCGCGGCTGTCCCGCACGGACACGTCCGGGAGGACGGTGAGTTCCTGGTGAGCGGGTCCGGGCACGCCGGTCATCCCGTCGGCCGGTGTCCCAGCAGGTCGACCAGGAGGGGGCGCACCTGTCCGGCGGCGGCGAAGTACCCGGCGGTGACGCGGTTCTTCGCCGCCATGAACGACTCGTTGTCGAGGTACGGGGTGTCCTCGATCCGGTCGGCCCAGGGCCACGGCTGGACGTCGTCGATCGCCGCCATCGGACGCCCGTCCGCGCTCAGCGCGCCGGCCAGGACCTCGCGGAGCCGGAAGAGGGTGTGCCGGGGCTCGGCGGGTTCGTCGTCCCACAGGTCGCGGTAGCGGGCCACGATCTGCGGGAGCGACCAGCCGTCCGCCCTGGGGCGCGGGACATCGGTGACGGCCGGCCAGGCCAGCGCCACGGCCATGGGCAGCAGCCGGTCCCCGCTCACCCGGAGCACGGGACGGCAGGTCGTGCCGCTGGCGGGCGGCGGCCCGAACGCCGGTGGCGCGCTGAACAGGCGGACGGTCAGGGCGCGGGGGACGCCGAGGGGATCGACGACGATGTCATGCGCGGGGCCTGCGAGGCGTGTGCCGCCGGGCGCGAGGACGGTGCCGTCCACCACCAGGTCGACGGCTCCGTGCCCGGCACGGAGGTGGACGGCGCTGCGGGCGACGGCCAGGACGAGCGCGACGGCCGGCACGCTCCGCCGCACTCCTGGTCCCAGGGAGAGGAACGTGTCGGCGCCGGCCGGTGGCAGCCGCAGCCGGGACGCGCGGCCGACCAGGTAGCGGTCGCCCTCGCGCAGGGGCACGTCCCCGGGCCGGGAGGTGCCCGGCGGGCAGGCGCCGGACAGCACGCCGACCACGTCGTCGGCGGTTCCGGGGGCCGTCCGCGGGGACTCGGAGCCGCTCGTGCGGTCATCCCGCGAGCCCGTCATGTCCCTCCCTGCGCACGACCTGGATCATGACCTCGATGCCGAGCGTGTTGACGCCCGGGAAGCAGAACAGCCCCTCCGCGTCGACCATTTTGAACCGCTGGCGGTAGACGGCGGGCCAGCCCGGGGCGCGCACCGGGATCAGGACGGTGGCGACGGAGCCGGGCGGGGTCTCGGGTACGTCGAAGCGTTCGCCGCGCAGCCGCACGGTCTCGGTGCCGGTGGCCGGTGCCATCGCCCGCAGCCGCCGGTCCCGCCAGGTCACCGTCCCGCGGTTGCGGATGTGCAGCGGGAACTCGCCCGTCTGCCAGGGCGCGAGTTCGATGAGCGAGGGGGTGTCCTCGTGCTGTTCGCTGCGGTCGCCGGGTATGGGGTAGCGGGAGCCGCGGGGACGGCCGTCCAGGCCGAGCATGTCGCTGCCGCGTGCGCACAGGTGGAGGTAGCGCAGATATCCCTGGGCCTCGGTGATCCGGTCGACCATGGAGACGATGTCGAAGGGCGGTTCGCTCCAGCCCATCTCGTAGGCCCACAGCCTGAAGGCGCTGGTGCGGCCGAGCAGTTCGCGCTGGCTGGCCAGCTGACGGCGGGTCATCGACCAGGCTCCGTGCCTGCGGTGGTGGCGCATCTGCGCGCCCAGCTCGTGCCAGGGTGTGGGCCCGGCCTTGCGCGGGTTGATCCGGCCCAGGCGCAGGGTGCGGGCGGGCGCGCTGCTGAACGCGTCCTCCGCCGCGCCGAGCAGGGCCCGGGTGTCGCAGGTGGGGCGGGTCACCTCGCCCGGGACGGGAGCGATGTGCAGGGGCCACCGCAGGGCGGGGTCGCGGTGCCAGCAGCCGATCAGGATCTCCCAGAGCCGGCTCGCCGCGGCGCCCGCCGCCGCGTGGAACGGTCCGGGGTCGGGCAGCGCGTCCCGGTCCCGGATCGCGGCGGCGGCCGCCGCCGGGTCGGACCCGAAGGGGTGCCGTCCGGTGAGCAGGAAGTACACCGTGGAGGCCCAGGAGAAGACGTCGGACGGCGTGTACGCGGTGTCGAGCCGGAGCTGTTCGGGTGAGGCGAAGGCCACGCTGTAGCCGGTGAGCCGGGTGTGGGTGACCTCGGCGGAGCGGGCGATGCCGAAGTCGATGAGCACGGGTGTCAGGCCGCCGGAGTCGTTGCGCAGTACGACGTTGTGCGGTTTGACGTCGAGATGCGCCACGGGCGCGGCGTGGATCTCGCTCAGCGCGCGCAGCAGTCCGAGGATCGTCTCGCGGGCGAGGTCCCCGGTCAGTGGGCCCCGGCGGGCGACGATCCGGTCCAGGGCGGTGCCGTCGATGTACTCGAACACCAGGTAGGGAGGGACGCCGTCGGGATTCCCGCCGAGCAGGCGCACCACGCCGGGGTGGTCGATCCGGCCGACCAGGGCGGCCTCCCGGGCGATCCGGTGCCGGGCCTCGTCCGGGGCGCCGCCGAGGGTGTGCCAGGCCTTGAGCGCGACGACGGCGCCGTCCGGCCCGGTGGCCCGGTACACCGAGGCCTGCCCGCCGTGGCCGAGTTCGGCTTCGAGCCGGTACCCGTCGATGCTGCGCTCCACCGGCCCTCACTCCCCCCCGTCCACGAGGCCTCGCGGGCTGCCGCGGGACCTCAGTATGGCCGTGCGGGAGCGGGGCTGGGCCCCTTACGCGGACAAACGCCGCTGCCGCACCGGTACGACGGTGCGGCAGCGGCGGGAGTGACGGGGCGGCTGGGTCAGCGGGCGGCCGGCCGGCCGGGGACGAACGGGTCGTCCGCGTCCTCGGGGCCGTGCGCCGTGGCGTGCGGGAGGTGGCCGAGCGGCGGCACGGCGAAAGGTGCCCTGCGGCAGGTGTCCATGGGTGTCTCTCCGGTTCGGAGGGGTCGGCGGAAGTGCGGCGCGCGCTCGCAACGCCAATCTCCCGTGACCCGGACACCCGGTCCATCAACGCCCGTTGATGCCGGTCTCGCGCGACGCGCCTCGCCCCGAATACGCCGTCCGCCCGCTTGACGGGGCCGGACGGCGAGGACGACCGTAGGGGTTCGCCAAAGCCCGCTTTTCGGGCGATCCACGGCTGAAGGGGGATGTAGTCATGGCGTGTGCCTGCACGAACGCCGGTCGGACGAAGTGCGCCTGGTGCAAGGAGGCCGAGCACCTGCGCCGGCCGCCGTCGGGACACAACTGCCAGTGGGGGAAGTGTTCCTGACGCCTGTCCGTCCCGTCTGACGTGAGCCCTTGTGCCGGGTCCCGGACCCGGCACAAGGGCTCACCGCCGTCGCCGGAGCGCTCAGCGCAGTTCGTTCACGTACCGGTCCGTGCCCGGGACCGTCGGGATGAAGGGGGCCAGGAGTTCCGTGTGGCCCAGGCCGGATGCGGTGATGTCCTCGTCCAGTCCGGTGAAGCGGGTGTCCCAGCACTGCCTGGGGTCCTCTTCGAGGAACCACAGCAGGGTCAGGCGGGTGTCGACGCCCTCCACCTGTTGGACGTAGGTCATCCGGTCGCCGGGCAGGGGTGTCGGGCGGAAGGCCGTGACCATGGCCGTCGGTGAGCCGGCGAGCCGCTTGGGCAGGCAGCGGCCGCGCAGCCACTCCAGCAGGTCGGCCCGCTGCTCGGGCGACTCGCTGTCGACGACCTGGAGGACCAGGCCGGCGTAGGGGTGGTCGAGGGCGTGGAAGTCGCGGGGGCCCGCGGCGCCGTCGCGGTAGACGGTGGCCTCGTGGTCCTGGAACGCGGTGAAGACGTGGGTGCGGTCCTGGTAGACCCGGGCGTCCCGGTTGAGGCGCCGGTTGACGGCGACCGTCCACTTCATGTGGTCGGCGTAGCGGCCGTCGGTGATCCAGTAGACGGAGAGGTAGCAGCCGGCGGTGACGGGCCGGGCGATCGCCGACTTCTCCGGGCGGCGCAGGAGTTGCAGGTCGCGGGTGGCGACCCAGCGGCGGCCCGCGTACATCCAGGGCATGGCCATGGCGCCGGCGTAGTAGTGGTCGTCCTCGTACCAGCGGTTGTACGCGTACTCGTGGCCGGGGTGCGGCTCGACCATGGTGATGAGGGCGTGGCCGGGGCGGACGCCGTAGGGGCCGACCGCGGCCAGCTCCGCGTACACCTCGCTGCGCGTGTCCTCGCTCATGCGTCTTCCCTTCCTTCCGCCTGCGCTCGCCCATACTCTGACGCTCCGTCAGATGAAGCGCCAGAGCCGGGAGGCCATCGATGTCACTGCTCGCAGGCAAGACGGTCGTCGTCTCGGGGGTCGGCGCCGGGCTCGGGCACCAGGTCGCGGCGGCCGTCGTACGGGACGGCGGGAACGCCGTGCTCGGTGCGCGGACCGAGGCGAACCTCGCCAAGAGCGCGGCCGGGATCGACCCCGAGGGCGGCCGGACCGCGTTCCGCGCCACCGACATCACGGACGAGGGCCAGTGCGAGGCGCTGGCCGCGCTGGCCCGGGAGCGGTTCGGGTCCGTCGACGCGGTGGTGCACGTGGCCGCGTGGGACTCCTATTTCGGCGGGGTCGAGGACGCGGACTTCGCGACCTGGGCGTCGGTGGTCGACGTGAACCTGCTCGGGACGCTGCGGATGACCCGGGCCTGCCTGCCGGCGCTGAAGGAGGCGGGCGGCGGCGCGGTGGTCTTCGTCGGGACGCAGTCGGCCGTCGCCGCGCCCTCGCAGGTGCGGCAGGCCGCGTACGCGGCTTCGAAGGGGGCGCTGACCAGCGCGATGTACTCGCTGGCCAGGGAGCTGGGGCCGCACCGGATCCGGGTCAACACGGTGCTGCCGGGCTGGATGTGGGGGCCGCCGGTGCAGGCGTACGTGCGGTTCACCGCGCACACCGAGGGGGTGCCGGAGGACGAGGTGCTGGGGCGGCTGACGGAGCGGATGGCGCTGCCGGAGCTGGCGACGGACGGGGACGTGGCGGACGCGGCGGTGTTCCTGGCCTCGGACCGGGCGCGGGCCATCACGGGACAGTCACTGCTGGTCAACGCGGGGGAGCTGATGCGCTGACGGCGCGACCCGAGAGCATCGCACCCCTCGCGAGTTGTTCATCTACATGAATCAAGGTCAGCAAGCAGAACAATTTTACCGTCCCTTGACCTTACGTCCGCTTGTCGTGTCCATGTGACCGAACCCACGATGAGCGGGCACTTCGCGGCCTTCCCCGTCCCCACTCCGCTTATGCGAAGTGCCAGCCAGCTGAGCGGAGTTCAGAAGGCGGACCCTGGAAGGGGGGCACATGAACGGGCTCGACTGGGCCGTGCTCATCGGCTACTTCGGCGTGATGGTGGCGATCGGCGTCTGGTCGCACAGGCGCGTGGACACCGTGAGCGACTTCTTCACGGCCGGCGGAAAGATGCCCTGGTGGCTCTCCGGCATCTCGCACCACATGTCGGGCTACAGCGCGGTGATGTTCACCGGGTACGCCGGCATCGCCTACACCTACGGCGTGACGTCGTTCATCACCTGGTCCTTCCCGATCGCGCTCGGCATCGCGATCGGCTCGAAACTCTTCGCCCCGCGCATCAACCGGCTCCGCTCCCGCCTGCACGTGGCCTCCCCGCTGGAGTACCTGAAGAACCGGTACAACCTCTCCACCCAGCAGGCGCTGGCCTGGTCCGGCATGCTGCTGAAGATCGTGGACGTGGCCGCCAAGTGGGCCGCGATCGCCACCCTGCTGTCGGTGTTCACCGGGGTCTCCCTCGACCAGGGCATCCTCATCACCGGCGCGATCACCGCGGTCTACTGCACGATCGGCGGCCTGTGGGCGGACGCGCTGACCGAACTGGGCCAGTTCGTCATCCAGTTGCTGGCCGGCGTCTCGATGTTCGTCGCCGTCGTCCTGAAGCTGAACGACAAGGGCATCGGCATCTTCGACGCCTTCGACCAGCCGGCCCTGCACGGCCACGGCAGGCCGCTGGTCGGCCCCTACGGCACGGTCTTCCTGCTCGCCTTCCTCTTCATCAAGCTCTTCGAGTACAACGGCGGCATGCTCAACCAGGCCCAGCGCTACATGGCGACGGCCGGTCCGAAGGAGGCGGAACGCGGCGCCCGCCTCTCCGCGGCGCTCTGGCTGATCTGGCCGGTGGTCCTGTTCTTCCCGATGTGGATGTCGCCCCTGCTCGTCCACGCCCAGAAGCCGGACGGCTCCGACTCCTACGGCCTGATGACCGAACAGCTCCTCCCCCACGGTCTGCTGGGCCTGGTCGTCGTCGGCTTCTTCTCCCACACGATGGCGATGTGCTCCTCCGACGCCAACGCCATCGCGGCCGTCTTCACCCGTGACGTGGCGCCGGTGCTGTCGTCGCGGGCCCGGGCCTGGGGCGAGCGCTCCGGGCTGATCGCGGCGCGGGTGACGACGGTGGTCTTCCTCGGCCTGTCGATGGCGGTGGCCACCCAGGTCAACTCGCCCACGTTCAAGGACATCATCACCGTGGTCATCAAGTGGGTGGCCGGTCTGATGGGCCCGATCGCGATCCCGATGATGCTGGGTCTGCTGCGCCCGTTCCGCCGCTCCGGCCCGACGGCCGCGCTCACCAGCTGGGCGGCGGGCCTGCTCGCCTTCTGGCTGGTCAACTACCCGATCAACTGGAACGTCGACGGCGGCGTACCGCTCCAGTACCAGGTGTCGGTGCCGCTGGCCGTCTCCCTGGTCCTCTACATCCTCATCGGCTACCTGAAGCCGGAGGACACCCCGGAGCGCCTGGCGATCATCGAGTCGGTGAACACCGACGGGGACGGTACGGCGGCCGCGGCCCCGGTACCGGCCCAGGCGCAGGCCCCGGCGGGCGGCGGGGAGGTCCTGCGGGACTGACCCGCGACGGCCGCGCCGGCGGCCCGCTCAGGCACCCCGTCCCAGGCGCCCCGTCTCAGGCGCCCCGCGGGTAGCGGGCCAGCCAGCCGGGGGCCGCGCCCGCCGGGCTGTGCAGGGCCGGGCCCTGGGTCATCTCCATCGCGAAGTCGTCGGCGAGTTCGAGGATCGTGGGACGGCCCTCCAGTTCGGCCACCCAGGCCGGCGGGAGGGCCGTCTCCCCGTGCAGCGCGCCCAGCAGGCCGCCGGTGAGGGCGCCGGCGACGGCGGAGGGTCCGGCCTGGTTGACGGCGAGGCACAGCCCGTGCCGTACGTCCTCGCCGACGAGCGCGCAGTACACGGCCGCCGCCAGCGCCCCGTCCGCGGCCCCGTCCCCGGTCAGCTCCTCGACCCGCGCCGGGGAGGGCATGCCCTGCCGTACGGCGCCGAGCGCGTGCTGCAGCGCGTCGGAGACGGGCTGGTGTCCCGGCCGGGCGGCGAGCAGCGCCAGGGTCCGCTGCACGGCCCCGTCCAGCGAGTCCCCGCGGGCCAGCGCGTGCACGATCACCGCGTAGGCGCCCGCGGACAGACAGGCCGTCGGATGCCCGTGGGTCTGCGCGGCACACTCCACGGCCAGCTGGACGACGAGCTGCGGCTCCCAGCCGACCAGCAGCCCGAACGGCGCCGACCTGGCGACCGCCTCGGGCCCCATGTCGTCGGGGTTCTTCGGCGACTCCAGGGTCCCCATGGTCTCGTCCCCGAGCCCCATCAGCAGCGCCCGGGTCGGCTCGCGGCGGGCGTACAGCCACTCCTCCCTGGCCAGCCACCCGTCCTCCTTGCGCCGCTCGTCCGGCCCCCAGTCCCGCTGGGTGGCGGCCCAGCGCAGATACGCCCGGTGCAGGTCGGTGGGTGGATGCCAGGCGCCGGTGTCCCGTCTGACCTGGGCTCTGATCAGTCCGTCCACGGTGAAGAGGGTCAGCTGCGTGTGGTGCGTGACGGTCCCGCGCCGCCCGTGCCCGAACCCGAGGTCGACCAGGCCCTCGGGACCGTAGGCGGTGCGGATCTCCTCCAGCGTCAGTCCGTCGACGGGCCCGCCGAGCGCGTCCCCGACGGCGGCGCCGAGCAGCGCGCCCCGTACCCGGCTCCGGAAGTCCTGCTGCTCGGCACGGCCCCAGACGGCACCCGACGTCGTACTCACCACCATGACCTCCCCACGGGTACCGTCCGTACACACGAGCGCACAGCACTGTAATCGACCGGGAACGGTCCGTTCAGGGACCGGTCGGGGATGCGAAGTGTGGGTTGTGTGGTCCCGAGCGGTCGTTTTCGATCACGTCGGGGGCAGTGCGCGGTCGGCCAGCCGCTGCCGCACCCGCGCCCGCGTCTCCAGGGCCCAGGGATACTCCGGGTTGAGCGCGAGGGCGCGGTCCAGGTCGGCGAGGGCCTCCTCGTGGCGGCCCAGGGCGGACAGGGACGCGCCCCGGCTCGCGTACGCCGACGCGTACTCGGGATCGAGTTCGAGGGCACGGTCGTAGTCGGCGAGCGCCTCGGTGTCCCGGCCGTTGACGCGCAGCGCGTCGCCGCGTTCGCAGCGGCCCCAGGCCCAGTCGGGCTGCAGCGCCAGGGCGCGGTCGAGGTCGGCCAGCCGGCGGACCTGGTCGCCCAGGCCGCGCCAGACGCGGGCGCGGCGGGCGAGGGCCCAGGCGTAGTCCGGCTTGAGCGCCAGCGCGCGGTCGAAGTCGGCGAGGGCGGCGTCGAGGTCTCCGTGGCGTTCGTGGGCGGCGCCGCGGGAGGCCCAGGCGAACTCGCCGGCGGGGTCGCGGGCGATCCCCTCGCTCAGGTCGGCGACCGCTTCGGCGTGGTGGCGGGCCAGCCGGTGGTGCTCGCCGCGCAGGACGACGTTCCAGGCGTTGTCCGGCTCCAGTTCGAGCAGGCGGTCGAGGCCGGCGAGCGCGCCCGCGTAGTCGCCCGTCGCGCCGAGGGTCACCGCCCGGCCGCGGTGGGCGCGGACCAGGGCGGGGTCCAGGGCGAGGGCGCGGTCGTAGTCCTCCAGCGCCGGTCCGGGCGCGCCGTCCCGGGCGAGCGCGTCGGCCCGCAGCGCCCAGGCGGTCGCCCGCCACGGCTCGTCGCCGCGGGCGCGGCCGAGCAGCAGCCGCAGGAGTCCCGCGAGCCCGCCCCCGGCGAGCGCCGCGGCGAGGTCCGCGCCCCAGGTCCGCAGGGCCTCCGCGTCCGTGTCCTCGCCGGCCTCGGCCAGGACCCGCACCCACGGCCGGACGGCGTCCTCGCCGTAGCCGCAGGCGGTGACGAGGTCGGCGAGGGTCCCGGCGAGCGCGGCGCGGGGCCGTGCGCACAGCAGGTGGTGGGTCTCGCCGAGCCGCAGCTCCCGCCAGCCCTCGTCGGCCCACGGCTCGTCCGGCCGCAGGTCGCCCTCGGCCCGCGCGCGCCGTCGGCGGTACGCCTCGGCGAGCCGGGTGTGCCGCCCGGTCCAGGCCTCGGGCGAGCGCAGCCGCTGGAGCCGGAGCATCGGCGCCCGTACGACGTCGTGGTACCGCAGCCGTCCGCCGTGCTCGCTGACGAAGGGCATGCCGCGCAGCCAGGCGAAGAGCGCGTCCGCCTGGTCGCCGGGGCCGTCCACGGCCGACCGGAACGCGTCCTCGTCGAGCCGCCGGGGCAGCGCGCCCGCCAGCGCGGCGGCTCTGCGCACCGGGTCCCGCTCCCATTTCAGGAACCGGTCGACCGCCGTGGCGCTCGGGTCGCCGACGTCCCCGGGGCCGACGGGGCCTGACTCGGCGAGCGTGGAGACGAGCACCGGGAGCCCGCCGGTGAGGCGGAGCACCTCGGCGACCACCGGTTCGTCCCGCACCCCTTTGTCCGCGAGCAGGCCGCGGGCCTCCTCCTCCGTGAAGGGGCCGAGCGGCAGGTCCGTCATGAAGTCCGCGAAGCTGCCCCAGCGGACCGTGTCGAACGGGTGCTGCCCCGAGGTGACCACGACGACGTCGGCGGGCAGGGCGCCGTACCGGTCGGTGGTCATCACGTCGTGCAGCCACGGGTCGAGGAACGGGCCGGTGCGTTCGTAGGTGTCGAGGAGGAGGACGATCCAGGGCACGGCGTCGGCGGCGCCCGCGAGTTCCGACAGCAGGACGGGGGTGAGGACCTGCTCGGGAGAGAGCACCAGCTGGGCGTCCTCCTGGCTCCGGAAGCGGGCCCGGAGCCGGTCGGCGCCGTGCGCGAGGCCGTCGGTGTCCAGGGCGGCGGCGAAGGCCCCGGCCACCGGGATCATCCCGAGGCCCGCCTGGGCCGCCCGCGCCACCGCCAGGCTCCCCGCCGACGGCCCCTCACGGTCCTCCGCCGGGCCCGGCGCCAGGGCGGCGGCCGCCTCGTGCCGCCGCTCGCGGTGCGCGGCCAGCAGCCGTTCCAGATCCTTGAACCGCCGCCCCTGGGAGGCGAACTGACGGGCCATCTCCGTCATCGCCTCGGGCACGCCGGCCACGCCCTCGTCGACGTACGCGGTCAGCGCCCCGGCCTCCCGGGCGATCTGCTCCAGCTCCCGTACCAGCCGGGTCTTGCCGACGCCCGCGTCGCCGTGCACGTGGAAGAGGAAGCGGTGCCGTTCGTCCTCGGCGGGCACGGCGAAGTTCCCGCGGAACGCGGCCCGTTCGGCGGTCCGGCCGACGAATCCGGCCCGCCGGCGCCGTCCGATCAGCTCCTGCATCGACGGCCGTGTCGGCCCCATCAGCTGCACCCCCGTAGCCGCTCCGGGCGCTCAGTCTGGCAGAGGCCCTCACGGGTGCGAACGGCCGCGCCGGGGAAGGACGGTGACATGTCCACCTCCCACGCGCCTCGTGCGCTCTCCCTCACCGCGGCCCTGCTCACCGGCACGGTCGCGCTCTACATCGCCCTCGTCGCCTTCGGGAACATCACCGACTTCGGCACCAACCAGGCGTTCGTCCAGCACGTGCTGGCCATGGACACGACGTTCAAGGACGACGACCTGATGTGGCGGGCCGTCACCAGCACCGGGCTGCAGAACACCGCGTACGTCGCCATCATCGTGTGGGAGACCCTCGCCGCCCTCGTGCTGGTCGCCGGGACCGTGCTGTGGTTCCGGCGCGACGACGACCGCGCGCGCCGCCTGTCCACCTACGGTCTGCTGATGCTCGTGCTGCTCTTCGGCGCCGGGTTCGTCGGGATCGGCGGGGAGTGGTTCTCGATGTGGCAGTCCAAGACCTGGAACGGGCTGGACGCGGCGACCCGGGTGCTGGTGCTCACCGGGATCGCGCTGGTCGTCGTACGGCTGCCGGAGCGGCCGCGGGCTATTTGACGACGGTCACCTTGGTGTTGGGTTCCGTGCCGAACGTCCACAGGGCCGCGCCGTCCGCCTTGCGCATGCGGATGCCGCTGGTCTGCTTGCCGGCGGTGGCGGGCGGCGGCGAGGCGCCGTCGGCCGCGTTGGAGAAGGCGACCGACAGCCCGGACTTCGCGGCGAAGTAGAGGACGTGCTCGATCTGGACGCCGTCCGAGCCGGTGGTGGCGGAGAGCGTCTTGGAGATCGTGTAGGTGCCGGGGTCGGGGCTCACCGTCCCCGGCCAGACCGTGAAGGTGCGGGTCGCCTTGTCGCTCGCGTCGACCGTCCAGACCCGCTTGGCGCCCAGCGAGTAGACGACGCGGCGGCCGGTGCCGGAGGCCGCCGGCACGTCGGGGGCCTTCGTGGGCTTCGGGGACGCGGAGGGGTGGGCGGCCGCCGGCGCGCTCGCGGACGGGCGGGCCGCCGCGGCCGTCGGGTGCGGCCCCTTGTCGGCCTGCACGGCGAGGAAGACGACGGCCACCGTCGCCCCGGCCGTCAGACCGGTGACCCAGACCCAGGAGGGCAGCAGTCGGGCAGCCACGGGTACGCATCTCCTCCGTTATGAGGGCCCCTGCATACGCACGCAGGAGTCGGATCATCGTACTGCGCGCTGCCCGCCCGCTCGCTCCGGTCCGGGGTCCCGTCCCGGTCCGCCCGCTCCCGTCAGTCCAGCACGGGCAGCAGCTCCGGCAGGTGCCCGTCGGACGCCTCCGCCGCTTGCCTGCGCTCCTCGGGCACCTCGCCGTACAGGGTGGTGCGCGGTTTCGCCGGACGGCCCGCCGCCTCGGCCACCGCGATCAGGTCCCGCACCGACTTGTACGAGCCGTACGACGAGCCCGCCATCCGCGAGATGGTCTCCTCCATCAGCGTGCCGCCCAGGTCGTTCGCGCCCGAGCGGAGCATCTCCGCCGCGCCCTCCGCGCCCAGTTTCACCCAGCTCGTCTGGATGTTCGGGATGTGGGGGTGGAGCAGGAGCCGGGCCATCGCCGTCACCGCGCGGTTGTCGCGCAGGGTCGGGCCGGGCCGTGAGATGCCCGCCAGGTAGACCGGGGCGTTGGTGTGGATGAAGGGGAGCGTCACGAACTCCGTGAAGCCGCCGGTGCGCTGCTGGATGCCGGCCAGCGTGCGCAGGTGGCCGAGCCAGTGCCGGGGCTGGTCGACATGGCCGTACATCATCGTGGACGAGGAACGGATGCCCAGCTCGTGGGCGGTCGTGACGACCTCGATCCAGGTGGCGGCGGGCAGCTTGCCCTTGGTGAGGATCCAGCGGACCTCGTCGTCCAGGATCTCGGCGGCCGTGCCGGGGATGGTGTCCAGGCCCGCCTCCTTCGCCGCGGTCAGCCACTCGCGGATCGACAGGCCGGTGCGGGTCGCGCCGTTCACCACCTCCATCGGCGAGAAGGCGTGCACGTGCATGCCGGGGACCCGCTCCTTGACCGCCTTCGCGATGTCGAAGTACGCCGTGCCGGGCAGGTCGGGATGGATGCCGCCCTGCATGCAGACCTCGACCGCGCCGACCTCCCACGCCTGCTGGGCGCGGTCGGCGACCTGGTCCAGGGAGAGGGTGTAGGCGTCGGCGTCGGTGCGGCGCTGGGCGAAGGCGCAGAACCGGCAGCCGGTGTAGCAGACGTTGGTGAAGTTGATGTTGCGGGTGACGATGTAGGTGACGTCGTCGCCGACCGCGGCCCTGCGGACGTCGTCGGCGATCCGGGTCAGCGCGTCGAGGGCCGGGCCGTCCGCGTGCAGGAGGGCGAGGGCCTCGGCGTCGGTCAGCTTCGTGGGGTCGTCGGCCGCGGTCGCCAGGGCCTGGCGGACGTCCGTGTCGATCCGCTCGGGCACCATGCCGGGGGCGGCCGCCTCGCGCAGGGCGCCCCAGTCGCCGTACACCTCGTCGAAGTCCTCGCGGCGGTCGCCGGTGCGGCCCTCGGTGTCGACGGCGGTGTGCAGGTCGGTGCGGCCTCTCGCGACGAAGACCTCCTCGGGCTCCTGCCACGGGTGCCCCTCGACGACCGCGTCCGGGAGGGCGAGGCCCGTCTCGGGGTCCGCCAGCGCGGCCACGTGCGGACGCAGCCGCGGGTCCAGCCAGGGCTCGCCGCGGCGGACGAACTCCGGGTACACGCACAGCCGTTCCCGCAGTTCGAAACCGGCGGCCGCGGACTGCGCCGCCAGCTCCTCGATCTGCGGCCAGGGGCGTTCGGGGTTGACGTGGTCGATGGTGAGCGGGGAGACCCCGCCCCAGTCGTCGATGCCGGCCGCGATCAGGCGCCCGTACTCGCTGTCCACGAGGTTGGGCGGCGCCTGGATGTTGCCGGCCGGGCCCATGACCAGCCGTGCCACGGCCACGGCCGCGACCAGTTCGTCCAGTTCGGCGTCCGGCATGCCGCGCATCGCCGTGTCCGGCTTGGCGCGGAAGTTCTGGATGATCAGTTCCTGGACACCGTGGTACGACCGGGCCGTGCGGCGCAGCGCGAACAGCGACTCGGCCCGCTCCTCGTAGGTCTCGCCGATGCCGATCAGGATGCCCGAGGTGAACGGGACCGAGGAGCGGCCGGCGTCCTCCAGCACGCGCAGCCGGACGGCGGGTTCCTTGTCGGGGGAACCGTGGTGCGGGCCGCCGGGCTCGGACCACAGGCGGGTCGCCGTCGTCTCCAGCATCATGCCCATGGAGGGCGCGACGGGCTTCAGCCGCTGGAAGTCCGTCCAGGACAGCACGCCGGGGTTGAGGTGCGGCAGCAGGCCGGTCTCCTCCAGGATGCGGACGGAGACGGCCCGGACGTAGGCGATCGTGTCGTCGTAGCCGTGCGCGTCGAGCCACTCGCGCGCCTCCGGCCAGCGGTCCTCCGGCTTGTCGCCGAGGGTGATGAGGGCTTCCTTGCAGCCGAGGGCCGCGCCCTTGCGGGCGATGTCGAGGACCTCGTCCGGGGACATGAACATCCCGTGCCCGGCCCGGCGGAGCTTGCCGGGGACGGTGACGAAGGTGCAGTAGTGGCACTTGTCGCGGCACAGGCGGGTGAGGGGGATGAAGACGCTCTTCGAGTAGGTGATGACGCCCGGACGGCCCGCCTGTTCCAGGCCGGCGTCGCGCACGCGGGCGGCGGACGCGGCGAGGTCGTCGAGTGCCTCGCCGCGTGCCTGGAGGAGGACGGCGGCCTCGGAGACGTCGAGGGCGACGCCGTCCCGGGCGCGTTTGAGGGCGCGACGCATGGAGTTCTCGGTGGGGCCGGTTCCGGGGGTCGCGGAAGTCGTCATTCTTTGAGCATACGTTCGGGGCCGGAGGGGTCAGGGGGGCGGCGGCGCGTTGCCGGGTGCGGGTGCGTCGTGGCTGCTCGCGCGGTTCCCCGCGCCCCCTCAGGAGCGCGGGGAACCGCGCGAGCACCCCCCACCCGGCCGCGGCCGACTACAGATACCGGGCGTACTCGTCCAACGCCCCCAGCACTTCCGCCTCCCCCGCCGGGGGCAGCTGGACCACGACCTCCTCGATGCCCAGTCCGGCGTAGTGCGCGAGTTTCCCGGCGCTCGGGAAGACCGCGTACGGCACCACCTGGAGCGCCGCGGGATCACGTCCCGCGTCCGCCCACACCCCCCGCAGCACCGGCAGCGTCTCCGTGAGCCCGTGTCCTCCGATCGGCATCCATCCGTCCGCGTACGCGGCGACGTGCGCGAACATCCTGGGTCCGGCGGCACCGCCGACCAGCGTGCGCGGACCGGCGAGGGGCCCGCGCGGCTTCTGGACCGGCTTGGGATACGCGGACGACGCCCGGACGATCCCGAACTCGCCTTCGTAGGCGGTCGGTTCGTCCGCCCACAGCGCCCGCATCAACGCCATCCGGTCCTGGGTCAGTTCCCGCCGTGTCCGCCAGGCCACACCGTGGTCCGCGGCCTCCTCGACGTTCCAGCCGAAGCCGACGCCGAGCGTGAACCGGCCGCCGGAGAGGTGGTCGAGGGTGGCGATCTGCTTGGCGAGGCCGATCGGGTCGTGCTGGGCGACCAGCGTGATGCCGGTGCCGAGGCCCAGGCGCTCGGTGACGGCGGCGGCCTGGCCGAGGCCGACGAACGGGTCGAGGGTGCGGCCGTACTCGCGGGGCAGGTCGCCGCCGGCCGGGTACGGGGTGGTCCGCTCGACGGGGATGTGCGTGTGCTCGGGCAGGTACAGCCCGGCGAAACCGCGTGCCTCCAGTTCACGGGCGAGCCGGACGGGGGTGATGGTCTCGTCGGTGAGGAAGATCGTGACGGCTATACGCATGGGCCATCTGTACCGGCGGCGGCGCGATATGTCCATACCGACTGGTCGGCATCGCCCGCCCCGCCTTTCACGCTGCTATGCACATGACATGCGGATGTGGATTCCCCTTCCTTCCACGGGAGTTCACGTCACAGGAGGAGGGTGACCGGCATGGGTGAGGACACGCACGGCATCGGCAGGCGCGCGCTGTTCGTGACCGGGGCGGCGGCAGCCCTTACGTGGGAAACCGTGAGCTTCGCAGCGGCCGACGGTCAGGCCCCCGGGACACGCGAGACCAGGACGGTGCGCGGCACCCTGCCGCCCGGCTGCCCGGACTTCGTCTACGTCCCCGTCGAAGTCCCCTCCGGCGTCCGGGAGATCAAGGTCTCCTCCACCTACGACCGGCCGGGCGTCCCGGCCGGCACCACGGGCAACGCGCTCGACCTCGGCGTCTTCGACCAGCACGGCATCGAGCTGGGCGGCGCGGGCTTCCGCGGCTGGTCCGGCGGGGCGCGCACGGAGTTCTTCGTCCGCGCCGACGACGCGACGCCCGGCTACCTCCCCGGACCGGTCCGCGCCGGCACCTGGCACGTCGCCCTCGGCCCCTACACGGTCGCCCCGCAGGGCCTGGACTACGAGCTGACGATCACGCTGACCTACGGCGAGCCGGGCACCCCGGTCCGCCCGGTCCACCCGCCGGAGCGGGCCGCGGGCCGCGGGCCGGGGGCCGGGGCCGGGATCGGCGAGCGGCGAGCGGCGAGCGGCGAGCGGCGAGCGGCGAGCGGCGAGCGGCTGAGGGTGGCCGCCGACACCCCGGTGACCGTCCGCCTGGAAGCCTCCGGCGTGCCGCGTTGCACGGTCCGCTTCGTCACCGACGAGGGCGTGCTGCTGACCGGCGACCCGCTCCCGGTGACCGGCTCGGGCGTGGTCGAATGGCGGACCACCCCGCAGTACGCGGCCTACGTCCGCGCGGAGCTCCGCCACGAGACCGCGGCCGGCCCGCTGCCCGGCGCGCTCGCGGCCCTGACGAACCCGATCTTCCTGGGCCGGTGAACCGGCAGGGCCCGAAGGCCCGCGCCCGGCCGTCGGTCCCCTCGCGCGGCCTACAGGGTGCGCAGCAGGCTGTCGAAGCCCGCCGGCGGGCGGCCCAGGAGTTCCGTCACGTCGTCGGTCGCCCGGTCGTAGCGGTTCTCCCGGTGCAGCCGGGCCATGGTGGCGAGGTGGTCGACGAGGTGCGGTGACAGGCCCAGCGGCTTCAGGTCCCGCTCGACCCATTCGTCGTAGGGCACGTCGACATAGGTCACGGTGCGGCCCAGCGCCTCGGAGATCTCCGCGGCGATCGCGGTCATGTCGCGGGAGGCGGCGCCGGTCAGTTCGTGGACCCGGCCGGTCCTGGGCGCGGGGTCCAGCAGCAGCCGGGTGACCACCGCGGCCACGTCGGCGGCGGCCACCGGCGAGGTGCGCGCGGTGCCGAACGGGAGGCGGATGGTGTCGTCGCGCCGGACGGAGGCGACGGCGAGCACGCCGAAGAGCGGGTTCTCCATGAACACCGTCGGCCGGACGTGCACGACCGGCAGCCCGGACCAGTTCAGGACGAGTTCGGAGAGCCGGTGCAGCCGCTGCTGGTGCGACTCGGCGGTGCTGGTGAGGGTCATCTGGGAGACGGTCATCTGGGACATGTGGACCAGCAGTTCGAGACGGCCGCCCGCGAGGGCCGCCGCCGCGACCGTCGCGGTGGCCTCCAGGTAGTCGGTCGACGGGCTCATGCCGTAGTACGCCCTGCGGCACCCGTCCAAGGCCGCCGCCACGTCCGCGCCGCGCGTGAGGTCGCCGACGACCACCTCGACGCCGCCGAGAGCCCGCAGCGCGGTGGCCCGCTCGTCGTCGTGGTGCACCAGGGCCCGCACCGGCACCCCGCGCCGGCGCAGCTCCTCGACGACCGTCCGGCCGACGCCTCCGACACCGCCGCCCGCGCCGGTGACCAGGATCGGATCCGTACTCGGCAAGACGTCCTCCCGCAGTCGGCAACCCGCCCGGCCTTTCTACGGCACGCGGGCCGCCGTCCGGCACGCCCCGCCGCGCGGTGCACACGTCAGGAGTAGCCGTCCGCGGCGGCCGGGTCTCAGCCCGGCCAGACGATCGCCTGCACCTCGCTGTAGGCGTGCAGGGCGTAGGAGCCGACGTCCCGGCCCACCCCGCTGCGCTTGAATCCGCCGAAGGGCGCCTCCATGTTCCGTCCGACCGTGTTGATCCCGACGCCGCCGGCCCGCAGCCGCCGCGCCACCCGGAAGGCGCGGGCCACGTCCGCCGACCAGACGTAGTCGATGAGGCCGTAGTCGGAGTCGTTGGCGAGGGCGACGCCCTCCTCCTCGTCGTCGAACGGGACGACGGAGACGACCGGGCCGAAGATCTCCTCCCGGACGGCCCGCATCTCGTTGGTGCAGTCGGCGAGCACGGCGGGCGCGACGTAGAACCCCCGCTCCAGCGGCGGGCGTTCGCCGCCGGTCACCACTGTCGCGCCCTCCTTCCTGGCGAGTTCGACGTACGACTCGACGCGGGCCCGGTGCTCGGCGCTGATCACCGGACCGACCACCGTGTCCGGCGCCGCCGGGTGGCCCACGGTCAGCCGGCGCGCGTAGGCGGCGAGTCCGTCCACCAGACGGTCGTACAGGCCGCGCTGCACCAGCACCCGGGTGGGTGCCGTGCAGATCTGTCCGCTGTAGAAGGAGAAGGTGGTGCCGATCCCGGCCACCGCCGAGCCGAGGTCGGCGTCGTCGAGGACGACCGCCGCGCCCTTGCCGCCCAGCTCCATCAGCTGCCGTTTCATGTCCCGTCCGCACACCTCGGCGATGCGCTGTCCGACGGCCGTGGACCCGGTGAAGCTGACCATGTCGACGTCCGGGGAGGCGACGGCCGCCCGGCCGACCCCGGCGGACCTGCCGGAGACCACGTTCAGCACGCCGGGCGGCGCTCCGGCCGCCTCCAGCGCCTCCGCCATCCGGTACACGGACAGGGGGTCCTGCGGGGCGGGTTTCACCACCACCGTGTTGCCCATCGCAAGCGCCGGGGCGACCTTTCCCGCCGGATTGGCCCACGGGTTGTTGTACGAGGTGACGCAGGCGACCACTCCGACCGGCTGCCGCACGGCCAGCGCGCCCATCACGCCGGCCTTCCCCATCGGTCCGGCCTCGTTGATCTGCGGCGGGATCGGCCATTCGGCGGGCTCGACGGTCGCGTACCGCCGGAACCGGGCCGCGGCGACGCCCACCTGCATCGCGCGGGCGGTTCCGGTCGTCGCGCCGGTCTCGGCGCGGGCCAGGTCGGCGTACTCCTTCAGTCGGGACCGGATGATGTCGGCGGCCCGTCCCAGGACCGCGGCCCGTTCGGCGGCCGGCGTCCGCGACCACGCCCCGAACGCCTCCCGGGCGGCCGCGCAGGCGGCCAGCACCTGGTCCTCGGAGGCCTCGGGGGCCCAGCCGACGGTTCCCTCGGTCGCCGGGTCGACCACCTCGTAGTACCCGTCGTCCGGCGCGGCCCAGGCGCCGCCGACGAACAGCCGCTGCCCGTCCCGCGGACCGTTCATCGGGTGCTCACCGTCCTGGTGTCCCGGCCTGACCGCAGCACCTTGCCGGGGACGGCGCCGCTGACCTCGTCGTCGCGGATGGCCTCGACCCCGTTCACCCAGACCGCCCGTACCCCGACGGCCTTCGCGTCCAGGCGGGGGCTGTCTCCGGGCAGGTCGTGGACCAGGGTGGCCTGGCCGGCGGCGATCCGCTCCGGGTCGAAGAGCACGAGGTCGGCGTGCCAGCCCTCGGCGATCCGGCCCCGCTCGCGCAGCCCGAAGAGCCTCGCGGGGTCGTCGGTCAGCATCTTCACCGCCTGTTCCAGGCCGACCAGCCTGCGGCCGCGCAGGCAGTCGCCGAGGAACCGGGTGGTGTAGGGCGCCCCGCACATCCGGTCCAGGTGCGCCCCCGCGTCGGACCCGCCGAGCAGCACGTCCTCGTGGAGCCAGGTCTCGGCGCGCAGCGCCCAGGAGGCGGGGTCGTTGTCGGTGGGCATGGGCCACAGGACGGTGCGGAGCCCGTCGGCCGCGCAGATCTCGACCAGGCAGTGGAAGGGGTCCAGGCCGCGTTCCGCGGCGATCTCCTCGACCACCCGGCCGGACAGCCCGGCGTTGGCCTCGCTGTAGGTGTCGCCGATGACGTACCGGCCGAAGTTCGCGAGCCGCCGGAAGACACCGGCTTCCTTGGAGTGGGCGCGTTCCAGCATCTCCGCGCGGACCCGCGGGTCCCGGAGCCGCTCGATCCGCTCCGGTACGGGCAGGGCCAGGACCGGTCCCCAGCCCGGTATCAGGTTCAGCGCGCAGAAGGTGCCCAGGGACATGTTCATCGGGGTGAGGATGGGCATGGTCAGGGCCACCACCCGGCCGCCCGCCTTCCGGGCCCGTTCACTGGCCTGGAGCTGGCGCGGGACCCGTTCCGGGACGGCGGCGTCGATGGTGAGCACGTTCCAGTTCAGGGGGCGTCCGGCCGCCGCGCTCATCTCGGCGAGGAGGTCGATCTCGGCGTCGCTGAACTGGTCGAGGCAGCCGGCGACGATCGCCTCGATCTGGGTGCCCTCGTGCTCCCCGACGGCCCGGGAGAGGGCGAGCAGTTCCTCGGGGCGGGCGTGCCGGGAGGCGACGGGCTGTCCGTCGCCGTCGGAGTGGGTCGCGGACTGGGTGGTGGAGAAGCCCCAGGCGCCCGCGTCCATGGCCTCGTGCAGCAGCCGCACGATCTCGCCGAGCTGCTCGTCGGTGGGCCGGCCGCCGACCGCGTCCGGTCCCATCACGTACCGGCGCAGGGCGCAGTGCCCGACCATGAAGCCGGCGTTGACCGCGATCCGCCCTTCGAGCGCGTCCAGGTACTCGCCGAACGAGTTCCAGCTCCAGGGCGCCCCCTCCTCCAGCGCGACCAGCGACATGCCCTCGACCTTGGACATCATGCGGCGCGTGTAGTCGGCGTCGTCCGGGCGGGCCGGGTGCAGGGGCGCGAGGGTGAACCCGCAGTTCCCGGCGGCGACGGTGGTCACCCCGTGGTTGAGGGAGGGGGTGGCGTACGGGTCCCAGAAGAGCTGGGCGTCGTAGTGGGTGTGCGGGTCGACGAACCCGGGGGCGAGGACCAGCCCGGTGGCGTCCTCGGTCGTCCGGGACTCCTCGGTGACGGTGCCGACGACGGCGATCCGGCCGTCGCGGATGCCGACGTCGGCGGTGAACGCGGGCGCGCCGGTGCCGTCGACGACCGTCGCCCCTTTGATGACGTGATCGAGCACGGGGACTCCTCTGGGTCCGTGAGGCATGGCTACCTGGGGGCGTGGGGCCGCATCGAGGTGCGGCTCCGCCGCGTGGGCGCGACCGGCCACGACGGCCCCGCACCCCGCGACGGCCGTTACACGGCACCCCGGAACCGGGTGGTCCGGTGCACCGGGTCCGTGTCGATCTTCGGGATCACGTGCTCCCCGATCAGCCGGATCGTCTGCAGCGTCTCCTCCTTGGGGACGCCGACCGGCAGCCCGAAGCTCAGCTGGTCCGCGCCCGCCTGCTCCCACCGCTTGCACTGCCGCAGCACCTCGTCCGGGTCGCCGCAGATCAGCAGCTCCTCCTCGACGAGCAGTTCGACGAACTCCGGCGTGTACTCGGGCAGGGTCTCCGGCCACACCGGGAAGCCCTCGGGCCTCGGGAAGGTGTCGTGGTAGCGGAACACCAGCGAGGGCAGGTAGTGCAGGCCGCCGGACGCGGCGATGCGGATCGCCTCGTCGTGGGTCGGCGCGCAGATCGCCGTGGTCGTCACCATCACGTTGTCGTTGACGAAGTCGCCGACCGGTTCGGCGTTCACGATCGCCGTCTTGTACTGCTCCAGCACCCACTCCATGTCGGAGACCTTCTGGATGCTGAACCCGAGGACGCCGAGTCCCTTCTTCGCGGCCATGGCGTACGACGGCGGCGACCCGGCCGCGTACCACATCGCCGGGTGCGACCTGCCGTACGGCTTCGGCAGCACCTTGCGCGGCGGCAGCTGCCAGTGCTTGCCCTGGAAGCCCGCGTACTCGTCCTGGAGCCACATCTTGGGGAACTCGGCGATGGTCTCCTCCCAGATCTCCTTCGTGTAGTTCATGTCGGTCACCCCGGGGATGAAGCCGAGGATCTCGTGGGAGCCCGCGCCCCGGCCGCTGCCGAACTCGAAGCGGTTGCCGGTGAGGTGGTCGAGCATGGCGACCTTCTCGGCGACCTTCACCGGGTGGTTGACCTGGGCGAGGGGGTTGAAGATCCCGGAGCCGAGGTGGATGCGCTCGGTCGCGTGGGCGAGGTAGCCGAGGAAGACGTCGTTCGCCGACAGGTGCGAGTACTCGTCCAGGAAGTGGTGTTCGGAGGCCCAGGCGTACTTGAAGCCGGACCTGTCCGCCTGGATGACGTACTCGGTCTCCTCCATCAGTGCCTTGTGCTCGGCGAGCGGGTCGGTCTCGGCGCGCTTGCCCACGTACCCCTGTACAAAGAGCCCGAATTCCACGGCGGTCCACCGTCCCTGTGTACTGACACTCCGTCAGATTGCGTTCGTTGGCCGACTGTCGCACCGGCCGTCGCCACCGTCAAGAGCTGACGGTCCGTCAGATAACCGAGACCCCGGCCAGCCAGCCGCCGTCGATCACGAACGGCTGCCCGGTGATGTACGACGAGTCGTCCGAGGTCAGGAACAGTGCGAGCCGGGCCACCTCCTCGGCCCGTCCGATCCGGCCGAGCGGCACCAGCTTGCGGTACAGCTCGTCCAGGGCCCGGCTCATCTCCTCCGGGTCGGCGGTGGGGTCGAGCCGGGCCGGGTTGGACATCGCGGTGTCGATGGCGCCCGGGCAGATCGCGTTGACGCGGATCCGCCGGCCGGCCAGCTCCAGCGCGGCGACCCGGGTGAGCCCGAGCACCGCGTGCTTGGTCGCGGCGTACGTCCCGACCGCGGCCATCCCCGTCAGTGCCGTGTAGGACGCCGTGTTGACGATGGTCCCGCCGTCGGACAGCTCCGGCGCCGCCGTCTTCATGCCGAGGAAGCAGCCGACCTGGTTCACCTGGACGACCTGCATGAACTCGTCCAGAGGCGTGTCGACGAGCGCGTTGAACCGCAGGATGCCGGCGTTGTTCACCAGCCCGTCGAGGCGGCCGTGGGCCTCTTTCGCGGCGGCCACGGCGGCCTGCCACTGCTCCTCCACGCCGACGTCCAGGTGGACGTAGCGTGCCCCGATCTCCTTGGCGAGCGCCTCGCCCTGGTCGTCCAGCACGTCCGCCACGACCACGCGCGCGCCCTCCTCGGCGAAGAGCCGCGCCTCCTGCTCGCCCTGCCCGCGCGCCGCCCCGGTGACGATGACGACCCGCCCGTCCAGCTTGCCCATGCCACCCGCTCCTCAGTTCAGAAGGGGCGCGACGTCCGCCCCGAACACGGCTATCTGGTCGATGAGTTCGCTCCGGCTCCGGCTGCGGAACCGCACCTGGACCTGGTGCACGCCCATCGCGCCGTAGGCCCGCAGGGATTCGGCGACGGCCTCCGGGGTGCCGGTGAGGGTGCGGCGGCCGACCTCCCACCGGGGCGTGCCGACGTACAGCGGCTCGGCGATCGCGCCGACGGTCAGCGGTGCCTCCACCCCCGCCTCCCGGCGCAGCCGCCGCAGCCGGGCGATCCGGGCCGGCAGCCGGTCCCTGGGGTCGCCCTGCGGCAGCCAGCCGTCGCCCTTGAGGGCGGCCCGCCGCACGGCGGCGGGTGACGAGCCGCCGACCCACACCGGCACCCGCCGCTGGGCGGGCCTGGGCAGCTGCCCGAGCCCCTCGAAGTCGTAGAACTTCCCGTGGTGGGCGGGGAACTCGTCCGGGCCGAGGGCGGCCCGCAGCGCGTCGATCGCCTCGTCGAGGACCGCGCCCCGCTGCCCGAAGTCCACCCCCAGCACCTCGAACTCCTCCCGCACGTGCCCGGCCCCGACCCCGAGGATCAGCCGGCCGCCGGAGAGGTGGTCGAGGGTCGCGTACTGCTTGGCGGACAGGAGCGGATGGCGCAGGCCGACGACGGCGACGTGGCTGAGCAGCCGGACCCGCTCGGTGACGGCGGCCAGGTGGGCGAGGGTGGCGACCGGGTCGTACCAGACCGTGCTCATGGCGGCGGCGAGCCGGTGCGGGATCGCCACGTGGTCGCAGACGGCCAGGTAGGCGAAGCCGGCCCGGTCCACCGCGCGGGCGATCTCGACCAGGTCGGCGGCGCCCGCGCCCGCCTCCCACTCCTCGGCGTAGATCGTGGACTGCGACTGGACCGGGAGCTGGATGCCGTACGCGGTCACCTCGGACCGCCCCACAGGCCCTCCGGGGTGAGGCCGAGCAGGTCGATCGCGTTGCCGCGGACGATACGTTCGACCACGTCCGCGTCCAGGTGGCCCATCTGGGCCTCGCCGACCTCGCGGGACTTCGGCCAGGTGGAGTCGGAGTGTGGGTAGTCCGTCTCGTAGAGGACGTTGCCGAGGCCGATGGCGTCGAGGTTCCGCAGGCCGAAGGCGTCGTCGAAGAAGCAGCCGTACACGTGCCCGGCGAAGAGTTCGGAGGGCGGCCGGGTGACCTTGTCCGCGACGCCGCCCCAGGCGCGGTTCTCCTCCCAGACGACGTCGGCGCGCTCCAGGATGTAGGGGATCCAGCCGATCTGGCCCTCCGCGTACATCACCTTCAGGTTCGGGAACCGCTCGAACTTGCCGCTCATCAGCCAGTCGACCATCGAGAAGCAGCAGTTGGCGAACGTGATCGTGGAACCGACGGCCGGCGGGGCGTCGGCCGAGGTGGAGGGCATACGGCTGCTGGAGCCGATGTGCATGGCGACGACCGTGCCGGTCTCGTCGCACGCGGCGAGGAAGGGGTCCCAGTCGTCGGTGTGCACGGAGGGCAGTCCCAGGTGCGGGGGTATCTCGGAGAAGGCGACGGCCCGGACCCCGCGGGCCGCGTTGCGGCGTACCTCCTCGGCGGCCAGCCGGGCGTCCCACAGCGGGATGAGGGTCAGCGGGATCAGCCGCCCCCGCGCGAGCGGGCCGCACCACTCCTCGACCATCCAGTCGTTGTAGGCCCGGACGCAGAGCAGGGCCAGTTCGCGGTCCTTGGCCTCGGTGAAGGTCTGCCCGCAGAACCGCGGGAAGGTCGGGAAGCAGAGGGCGGACTGGACGTGGTTGACGTCCATGTCGGCGAGCCGCTGCGGGACGTCGTACGACCCGGCCCGCATCTGCTGGTAGGTGATCACCTCCAGCCTGATCTCGTCCCGGCTGTAGCCGACCGCGGTGTCGAGGCGGGTGAGGGGGCGGTGCAGGTCCTCGTAGATCCACCAGTCGCCGGTCGGGCCGTCCTCGCCGGGGCTGCCCATGACCGGCGCGAAGCGGCCGCCGAGGAAGCTCATCTCCCGCAGCGGCGCGCGGACGATCCGCGGCCCGGTGTCCTGGTACTTCCTCGGGAGGCGGGACTGCCAGACGTCCGGCGGCTCCACGGTGTGGTCGTCGACGGAGATGATCAGCGGAAAGGTGCCGTCCTGGGTGTCCATGGCGCTCACGGTAGCGCCGATCTGACGAACCGTCAGCTCTTGTGTGGCGGTTCGTCAGGCGACCGCTGGGCGGCGGACCGGGCCCGGCGCGGGCCCTGCGCGCAGGACGCCGGCCCGCGCGCAGGACGCCGGCCGCGCGCGGGCGGACGCGGCACCGCGCCGGAACCGCCGGCGGCCGCCGCTCGTGTGTGAAGACTGTGTGGACCGCCGCGTGCCGCCTGTGATCGGGGTCTCGCCAGGCTGACGCGGCTCCCGTGGACAAGGCAGACTGACGGGGTGGATCGGTATGTCTAGGGGGACCGGCATGGACGGTGGACCGCGGGTGCCGGAGCAGCGGCGCCCCTCGTCCTCGACGGAGGCGGCGCTGCGCTTCAGCGTGCTCGGTCCGGTGCGCGCCTGGCGCGAGGGGCAGCCGCTCAACACCGGCTCCCCCCAGCAACGCGCCCTGCTCGCGGCCCTGTTGCTGCGCGAGGGCCGCACGGCGACCGCCGCCGAGCTGATCGACGCGCTGTGGGGCCCGGAGCCGCCGTCGCAGGCGCTGGCCGCGGTGCGGACGTACGCGTCCCGGCTGCGGAAGATCCTGGGCCCGGGCGTCCTGGTCAGCGAGTCCGGCGGCTACGCGGTGCGCGGCCTCGGCGAGGGCGCCCTGGACCTCGCGGTGGTGCAGGAGCTGGCGGGGGCGGCGGAGAAGGCGCGCGGCGGCGGTGACCTGGGCCGGGCCAGGGAGCTGCTCGGCCGCGCCCTGTCCCGGTGGGACGGCGAGGCGCTGGCCGGCGTCCCCGGCCCGTACGCCGACGCGCACCGGGTCCGGCTCGACGAGTGGCGGCTGCAACTCCTCGAGTCCCGGCTGGACATGGACCTGGAGCAGGGCTGCCACGCGGAGGCGGTGTCGGAGCTGACCGCGCTGACGGCGGCCCATCCGCTGCGCGAGCGGCTGCGCGAACTGCTGATGCTGGCGCTGTACCGCAGCGGCCGGCAGGCGGAGGCGCTGGCCGTGTACGCGGACACCCGCCGCCTGCTGAGCGAGGAACTCGGCGTCGACCCGCGTCCGGGGCTGCGCGACCTCCAGCAGCGCATCCTGCGGGCCGACCCGGCCCTCGCGGAGCCCTCCTCGCCCGCCGCGGAGGCTCCGGCCGCCCTCGTCCGCCCCGCCCAGCTTCCCGCCACCGTGACCGACTTCACCGGCCGGACGGCCTGTGCCACCGAACTGGGCGAGGTGCTGGCGTCGGCGGAGGGCCGGGTGATGGCCGTGTCGGCGCTCGCCGGCATCGGCGGCGTCGGCAAGACCACGCTCGCCGTGCACGTGGCCCACCAGGCCCGTTCGGCCTTCCCCGACGGCCAGTTGTACGTCGACCTGCAAGGGGCGGGACCACGGGCGGCGGAACCGGAGACGGTCCTCGGCTCCTTCCTGCGCGCCCTCGGCACCCCGGACTCCGCCATCCCGGACGCGCTGGACGACCGCGCGGCCCTGTACCGCTCGGTCCTGGACGGCCGCCGGGTGCTGGTCCTGCTGGACAACGCGAAGGACGCGGCCCAGGTACGCCCGCTGCTGCCGGGCACCGAGGGCTGTGCCGCGCTGATCACCTCCCGGGTGCGGATGGTCGACCTGGCCGGGGCGCACCTGGTGGACCTCGACGTGATGTCCCCCGAGGAGGCGCTCCAGCTCTTCACGCGGATCGTCGGCACGGAACGGGTGGCCGCCGAACGCGAGGCGGCCCTGGACGTGGTCGCCGCGTGCGGGTTCCTGCCGCTGGCGATCCGGATCGCCGCGTCCCGGCTCGCGGCCCGCCGCACCTGGACGGTCTCGGTGCTGGCGGCGAAACTCGCGGACGAGCGCCGCCGCCTGGACGAACTCCAGGCCGGCGACCTCGCGGTGAAGGCGACCTTCGAACTCGGCTACGGCCAGCTGGAACCGGCCCAGGCCCGCGCCTTCCGCCTGCTGGGCCTGGCCGACGGCCCGGACATCTCACTGGCGGCGGCCGCGGCGGTGCTGGACCTGGCGGCGGAGGACACCGAGGACCTGCTGGAGGCCCTGGTGGACACGTCCCTGCTGGAGTCGGCGGCTCCCGGCCGCTACCGCTTCCACGACCTGGTCCGCCTCTACGCGCGCTCCTGCGCCGAACGCGACGAGAGGCCGCCGAGCGAGCGAGAGGCGGCCATGTCGCGCCTCCTGGACTTCTACCTGGCCACCGCGGCGGGGGTGTACGCGATCGAGCGGCCCGGGGAGCGCGTCCTTGACCACCTGACCCCCAGCACCTACCCGGGGCTCTCCTTCACCGGCCGGGACCGGGCGCTGGACTGGCTGTTCACGGAGGCGAGCGGGCTGCTGGCGGCCGTGCAGCAGGCCGGCGGCGCCGCGGACCGGCTGCGCCGGGCGGCCGATCTGCTGGTCGCGGCCGTGGACCTCGGGGAGTCCGGCATCGGCGCCCGCCAGTACGTCCAGGCCGCGACCGCCGTGATCTCCGCGGCCCAGCGGCACGGCGACGCCTACGCCGAGGGCCGGGCCCGTCTCATGCACAGCCATCTCCTCGGCGTCTCGGGCCAGTTCGCGGAGTCGGCCCGGGAGGCGGGCGAGGCGCTCCGGCTCGGCCTGGCCGCCGGGGATCCGGTGGTCTGCGCCCAGGCACCCAACCAGCAGGGCATCATCGCCCTCTACAACGTGCGGCACGCGGAGGCCGAGCAGCACCTCACCCAGGCCCTGGCCGCGTTCCGGGCCGACGGGAACACGCCCGGTGAGGCCAGTGCCCTGTGCAATCTGTCCCGGGTCCATCTGGCGACCGGCCGCACCGAGAGCGCGGTCCTGCTGGCCCGGCAGGGGATCACCATCTACGAACGCGACGACAGCGGCATGGCCCTGCGCCTGGCCAACGGCAAGTACGCGCTGGGGCTCGCCCTGACCAGCGCGGGAGAGACCCGGCTGGCCCTGGAGACCCTCACGGGCGCCCTGACCATGTTCCAGGACGCCCGGCAGCAGCTGTGGCACGGCATGACCCTCTTCCGGATCGCCGAACTCCACCTGTCCGACCACAGCCCCGCGCAGGCCGCGGCGTGCGCGGAGCAGGCGCTGGCCGTGCTGCACGGCATCGGCGGGGAGTGGCGCCGCGCCAACATCCTGACGGCCCTGGGCCGCGGTCTGCACGGCATCGGCCAGACCGACCGTGCGAAGGTCTGCTGGCAGGAGGCGCTCTCGGTGTTCGAGGCCTCGGACTCGCCGGAAGCGGCGGACGTCCGCCGGCTCCTGGAGTCCACCCCGGTCCGCCAGGGGACGCCTTCCTAGGGTGCGCCCGGGCCCGGGTCCGCGTTCATCATTCGTTTATCGCGGCCCGGCATTCTCAGTGGTGCCGGACCGTCGCGTCGGGGGGCAGACGGCTCGGTACGGCGGCCGCACCACTAGGGTGAACGGCCGTGCGATGCCCGCCCGGTGACGCTCGGGGGAGTGACCGGGCGGGCATCCCCCCATCGAACCTTCCTGTGCTCTAGGAGTCACCCATGGCCGACACCACCGGAACCGTCAAGCCCGACGACTTCCACGCCACGAGCGGACCGGCCGACGCCGCCGCCGCTCTCGTCGTCGACCCGAAGCCGGACTTCGACCCGGCGGCCGCCCCGGCCGCCGCCGTGAAGCCGGCCACGGACGCCGCCGCCCCGGCCACCGGCCAGGGTGGCGTCGCCGCCAAGGACTTCCACGCCACGTCGGAGCCGCTGAACGCGCCCGACGACTTCCACGCGACGGACGAGAAGGCCTGACGGACCACACCCGGACGGGGACGGCCGCGGCGGCGCGGAGGGGAGCCGCCGCGGCCGGGGTGTGCCCGAGGCCGACTAGGGCGAGTCGGGCGACCGGTGCCCGCGCAGTTCGCCCTTCAGCACCTTTCCGCTCGCGTTCCGCGGCAGTGCGCTCACGAACTCGACCGCCCGCGGCACCTTGTAGTTGGCCATCTCGCGGCGCGCCCAGGCGATCAGGTCGTCCCCGGTGAGCACCGAACCCGGGCGGCGCACCACGAACGCCCTGCCGACCTCGCCCAGCCGCCCGTCCGGCACCCCGACCACCGCCACGTCGGCCACGTCCGGGTGCAGGCCCAGCAGTTGCTCTATCTCCGCCGGGTAGGCGTTGAAGCCGCCGACGATGAACATGTCCTTCAGCCGGTCGGTGATCCGCAGGTTCCCGGACGGGTCCAGGACGCCGATGTCGCCCGTGCGCAGCCAGCCGTCCGCGGTCAGCGTCTCGGCGGTCGCGGTCGCGTCCTCGTAGTAGCCGCGCATCACGTTGAAGCCGCGGACCAGCACCTCGCCGGGTTCGCCGGGTGCCGCCTCCACCCGCACCTCGGTGCCGGGGATCGCCCGCCCGGACGTCGACGCGATCACCATGGGGTCGTCGCCCCGCCGGCACATGGTCACGATGCCGCTCGCCTCCGAGAGCCCGTACGCGGAGAGGACCGTCTCCACGCCCAGTTCGCCGCGCAGCCGCTCGACCAGGCGCAGCGGCACCACCGCCGCTCCCGTCACCACGAGCCGCAGGGCCGACAGGTCGTGGCTGTCGCGTGCCGGGTGGTCCAGGAGCGACTGGTGGAGGGTCGGCGGCCCCGGCAGCACCGACACCCGTTCCGCCGCCACGTTCGCCAGCACCGTCTCCACGCCGAACACCGGCTGCGGGATCATCGTCGCCCCGCGCATCAGGCAGGCGATCACCCCGGCCTTGTAGCCGAAGGTGTGGAAGAACGGGTTCACGATCAGGTACCGGTCGTCCGCGCGCAGGCCCGCCAGGTCGGCCCACACCTCGTACGCCCGCAGGGTCTGCGCGTGCGTGATCATCGCGCCCTTGGGCCGGCCCGTCGTACCGGAGGTGAAGACGATGTCGGAGAGCGCGTCACCGTCCAGTTCCGCTACGCGGGCCGCCACGTCGGCGCCGGCCACGCCCTCACCGGCCGCCAGGAAGTCCTTCCAGGTGCGGAAGCCGGCCGGCGCGTCCTCGGACAGCACCACCACGTCCCGCAGCAGCGGCAGCCCCGGCAGCGGCTCCCCGGCCCCGCCCTCCCCGGCAGCCCGCCGCAGCGAGGCCACGTACGACGTGCCGAGGAACGTCCCGGTCACGAAGAGCAGGCGCGCCCCGCTCCGCCGCAGCACGTCGGCGGCCTCGGCGCCCTTGAAGCGGGTGTTCAGCGGGACCAGCACCCCGCCCGCCGAGACCGCGCCGAGCGCCGCGACGATCCAGTCCAGGGAGTTGGGCGCCCAGACGGCGACCCGGTCGCCGACCTCGATCCCGGCGGCCAGGCAGGCGGCGGCCGACCGTTCCACCCGGGCGCCCAGCTCCGCGTAGCCGATCCGGTGCCGGCCGTCCACCACCGCCTCGGCGTCCGCGTACCGCCGGGCGGCGGAGCGCACCAGCCCCGCGACGGTTCCCCACTCCATGTCACCGCGCACGACGGCCTCCCCGGGCGAGAGCACAGAACGCATAGCTGACGGTACGTCAGATTAGCTGTAGCCTGACGGACTGTCAGCAGCTCTTCGGCATCGTGGAGGTGTGCACATGGCCGGGATCCGGGACGCCACCGCCATCGTCGGGATCGGACAGACCCGCTTCGCCAAGCGGCTCGACGAGGACGAGCGGACCCTCGCCTGCCGTGCCGTCCTCGCCGCCCTGGACGACGCCGGGATCGCCCCCGGCGAGGTCGACGCCCTCGCCTCCTTCACCATGGAGGAGACCGACGAGGTGGAGCTGGCCAAGGCCGTCGGGTTCGGGGACCTGACCTTCTTCAGCAAGGTGGGGTACGGCGGCGGGGGTTCGTGCGCGACCGTCGCGCACCTCGCCGCCGCCATCGCCTCCGGGCAGGCCTCGGTCGGGGTCGCCTGGCGGTCGCGCAAGCGCGGCAGCGGCCCCCGGCCCTGGACCAACACCACCGTCCAGCTGCCCACACCGGCCCAGTGGACCCGGCCGTTCGGCCTGCTCCGGCCCGCCGACGAGATAGCCATGCTCACCCGCCGCTACATGCACGAGTACGGCGCCACCCGCGACCACCTCTTCAACGTGGCCCTCGCCTGCCGCAACCGCGCCAACCAGAACCCCGCCGCCGTCATGTACGACCGCCCGCTGACCCGCGAGATGTACATGACCTCCCGGTGGATCAGCGAGCCGCTGTGCCTCTTCGACAACTGCCTGGAGACGGACGGGGCGTTGGCCTGCGTGGTGGTCAGCAGGGAACGCGCCCGAGACTGCGCCCGGCAGCCCGTCTACGTCCACTCCGCCGCCCAGGGCCTGCCCGCCCAGCACCACGGGATGGTCAACTACTGGAACGACGACCCGCTCACCGGCCCCGCCTGGACGGCCGCCCGACACCTGTGGAAGCACGCCGACTTCACCCCCGAGGACGTCGACGTCGCCCAGATCTACGACGCCTTCAGCGCGCTGATCCCGCTCTCGTTGGAGGGGTACGGATTCTGCGGGCGCGGCGAGGGCGGGTCCTTCACCGAGGGCGGCGCGCTGGAGATCGGCGGACGGCTGCCGGTCAACACCGGCGGCGGCGGACTCAGCGAGGCCTACGTCCACGGCTTCAACCTCATCACCGAGGGCGTCAAGCAGTTGCGGGGCACCAGCACCGCCCAGGTGCCCGGCGCCGCCACCTGCCTGGTCACCGCGGGCGAGGGCGTGCCGACCTCCGCCCTCCTCCTCACCAACAGGAGCTGAGATGCTGCGACCGGCCATCGACGCCGACGGCGCGCCGTTCTGGGAGTACGCGGCGCTCGGCGAACTCCGCGTCCAGGCCTGCGCCGACTGCCACGAGCCGCGCTTCCCGCCCCGCCCGTGCTGCCCGCACTGCCAGTCCTTCGCGAGCGAGTGGCGGCCGACGAGCGGGCGCGGCCGGATCTGGTCGTACGTCGTCCCGCACCCGCCGCTCCTCCCGGACTACGCGGCGCGGGCACCGTACAACGTGGTGGTCGTGGAGCTGGCGGACGCGCCGCGGGTACGGCTGGTGGGCAACGTGGTCAGCGCGGCCGGCGCCGCTCTGGACTCCCTCTCCCCCGACCGGATCCGGATCGGCGCCCGGGTGCAGGCGGTGTTCGCGGACGGGCTTCCGCAGTGGGTCCTGGAGCGGCCGTGACCCTGCGCGTCGTCACCGACGAGGACACCGGGGTCGCCGTCGTCACCCTGGACCGGCCCGAGCGCCTCAACGCCGTCGACCTGGCCATGGCCGCCGAACTCGCCGACACCTGGCGGGCGTTGCGTTTCGACGACACCGTGCGGGCCGTCGTCCTCACCGGTGCGGGCGGCCGCGCCTTCAGCACCGGGCTCGACCGGGACGCGACGGTGCCGCAGCCCACGTCGCCCTACAGCCTGGACGATCCGCTGATCGCGATCGGCCCGAAGAGCAACGACCTGTGGAAACCGGTGATCGCCGCGGTCGCCGGGATGGCCTGCGGCGGCGCCTTCTACCTCCTCGGGGAGGCGGACTTCGTCGTCGCCGACGAGACCGCGACCTTCTTCGACCCGCACACCTCCTACGGCATGGTCAGCGCCTACGAGTCGGTGCTGATGGCGCAGCGGATGCCGTTCGGGGAGGTGGCCCGGCTGGTGCTGATGGGCAACGCCGAACGGGTCTCCGCGCGGCGGGCGTACGAGGTGGGCCTGGTGTCCGAGGTGACGGCCGCCGGCGGGGCGCTGGAGGCGGCGGTGCGGTGCGCGACCGTGATCGCCGGGTATCCGGCGGACGGGGTGCAGGGGAGCGTGCGGGCGCTGTGGGCGGCGAAGGAGGCGGCGCGGGAACGGGGGTACGGGCTGGCGCCGCACCTCATCACCCTGGGCAACCTGCCGGCCGACCGCCAGTCCGAACGGTTCGGGAACCGGCGGCGGACCGGGCCCCCTCGCATCCGCTGAGATTCCCCTGCCGCGCCGCGCGAACGGCCACGACGGCGCCGCACTCGCCACTCGCCACTCGACCGCCACCTCTCACCCCGTGCGCGCCGTCCCCGTCCCCTTCTCCGCGTCCAGGGCGTACACGCAGCGGTCCTTGCTGCACGCGTACACCACCCCGTCCCGCACCACCGGCGACCCGGTGATCTCCCCGCCGGTCGCGAGCTTCCAGCGCAGCCGCCCGTCGTCGGCCTTCAGGGTGTAGAGGAGATGGTCGGTGGAGCCGAAGTGGATCCGGCCCTCCGCCACCGCCGGCGCCCCCACCACGTCGCCGCCCGCCTGGAACCGCCACTTGGGCGTCCCGGTGACCGCGTCCAGGGTGTACAGGCCCTTGCCGCTGCCGACGTGCACGTGCCCGGCGGCGACGAGGACCGGTTCGACCGAGGAGCGGGCCTCGGTCGCGATGCGCCAGCGGTCGCGGCCGTCGGTGGCGTCCAGGGCGTACACGGTACCGAGGTAGTCGGCGAGGTAGACGCCGCCGCCGGCCACCGCGGGGCCGGGCACGAAGGCCGGCGGCGCGAGGAAGACGGCCGGCGCCTCGAAGTGCCAGCGCACCCGTCCGGTCGCGGCGTCCAGGGCGATGACACGGCTGCCCGCGGCGGCGTACACGAACCCGTCGGGGGCGTGGGTGAGGCGGACCGGGACGCCACCGCAGGAGGCCGCGTCGCCGATGGGGTAGGACCAGCGCTCGTCGCCGGTACGGGCGTCCAGCGCCCGCAGGCGGGCGTCCTGCCAGACGAACGCCGTGCCCTCGTGCAGGGACGGCCCCGACTCCGGTGCCTCGAAGTCGGTCTGGGCGCCGGACAGCTCCCAGAGCTTCTGCCCGGTGGCGGCCTCCCAGGCCTGCACGCCGCCGCCCCGCGTGCCGGTGACCAGGGTGCCGCGCTCGGCGCGCAGGGCGTACACCCAGGCGTCGGTGGACAGCCGCCACAGGTCGCCGCCCTCGCGGGCTTCGAGCGCGAACAGGGTGGGGCCGTCGGAGGCGTGGATGCGGCCGTCGGCGACCGCCATGGACCAGGCCACGTCACGGGTCTTGAAGCGGCGCCTGCCGGTGGCGACGTCGAGGGCGTGCACCTCGAAGGAGGTCACGTAGACGAGGTCGCCGTCGACGGCCGGGGTGCCCCAGACGTCGTTGGACATCCGGAACCGCCAGGGCCGCCAGCCGGACGCGGTCTCCGGCGGGAGCGCGGGTACGGCCGGTGCGGCGGGGTCGACGCCGTTGACGCCGGGGTGGGGCCGGGACCAGCTGGCCACCAGGCCGGTCTCGGGCGGGGGCGCCTTGACGGCGGCGGCGCGGGCGTCGGCGACCCGCGGGCCGGGGCCGATCGGCACCTTGGCGCCGGCCAGCCGGACCGGGCCCGCGTCGGGTCCGGGGGCGCCGACCGGGACCGGGGCCGGGACGACGGGGTCGTAGGAGGGCGGCGGGGGCACGGCGAGCCGGCCGCCGCTGCGGGCACCGGCCGGGCCGGCGGAGGGTTTCACGGCCGGGCGGCCGCCGCGGCGGGACTCGATCAGCGCGACCGCCTTCTCGGGCAGCCACGCGGACGCCGTACCGCTGTCGTCGGAGCCGGAGCCGAAGAGGTGGGGGGCCAGATTGGCCTGGAGGTCGGCCGGGTTGGGGCGGCCGGTGGCCTCCATCTGCATGCAGGACTCGATCAGGGGCCGGAGTTCATCCGGGAGCCCTTCGAGGTCGGGGCCCTCGCGCAGCAGCATGAAGACGGTCTCGACCGGGTTGGCGCCGTGGAAGGGCGGGTGGCCGGTGGCGGCGAAGACCAGCATGGACCCGAGGGAGAAGACGTCGCTCGCGCCGGTCACGGACCGGGAGTCCTTCGCCTGCTCGGGGGACATGTACGCGGGGGTGCCCACCGCGACGTTCGTCATCGTCAAACGGGTGTTCGAGACTCCGGAGGCGATGCCGAAGTCGATGACCCGGGGGCCGTCCTCCACGACGAGGACGTTGGACGGCTTCAGGTCCCGGTGCACCAGACCGGCCCCGTGGATGGACTGCAGCGCCTCCGCCACACCCGCCGCGAGCCAGCGGACCGCCTGGGCCGGGAGCGGCCCGCAGTCGTTCACTATCTCTTCCAGCGAAGGCGCGGGCACGTACGCGGTCGCCAGCCACGGCACCGCCGCCCGCGGGTCGGCGTCGACCACGGCGGCCGTGTAGAAGCCGGAGACCGCGCGGGCCGCCTCCACCTCACGGGTGAAGCGGACCCGGAACAGCTGGTCCTCGGCGAGTTCGGTCCGGACCGTCTTGATCGCCACGCGCCGGCCGGACGCCGAGCGCGCGAGATAGACCAGCCCCATGCCGCCGGCCCCCAGCCGTCCCAGCACCTCGAACGGCCCGATCCGCCGCGGATCGTGCTGCGTCAGCTGATCCACCACTAGCCTGCCACCTCCCCGTACGGACCACGTCCACCCACATATGTACGCGACCCCGTGCAGCGTCTCACCACCGCACCGCCGTGGCGGCACGCACCCCGATTCTTCCTGGCCCGGGCACAGGTTGCGAACCCGGCGACCAATCGGGGTGTCACGTGACAAAGTGAGACATTTTTCCGCTGAGTGCCGACCGTTTCCGGCCTCAGCGTTGCAGCAGCGCGAAGGACGCCCCCTGATTGTCGGTCACGACGGCCACTTTTCCGTACGACGTCTCGAAGGGCGGCGCCTGGACCCGGCCGCCCAGCTCCACCACGGCCCCCACCGCGGCCTCCACGTCCCCGGTGCGGAAGTGGACGACGAACTGCGACGGCATCCCGGCCGCGAACACGTCGGTCACCGGCGCGCGGCCGAAGTCGGGCCGGGCGCCGGCGCCGAACAGGGCCTCGTTGAAGAGCTGTCCGTAGAAGACGTTGGCCGCGCCGGTGTCGCTGGTGTAGAGCTGCGCCCAGGCGAAGGTGCCCGGCGCGTGCCGGACGCCGAAGCCGGGGAGGGCCGCCGCCTGCCACAGGCCGAAGACGGCGCCCTGCGGATCGGCGGCGAGGGCGGCGGTGCCGAGGTCGCGGACGGGGACCGGTTCGTTCACGATCTGGCCGCCGGCGGCCACGATCCGGCGGGCGAGGTTCCTGATGTCCGGGGTCGCGAAGTAGACCGTCCAGACGGTGGGCATCCGGCCGTCCCGCTTCCGCGAGAGCCGGGCCACGGCCGCGCCGTCGAGCCGCGCCCACACGGCTCCTCCCCCGGCGTCCTCGAAGGTCCACCCGAAGAGCCCGCCGTAGAAGCGCTTGCCCGCCTCGACGTCGGGAAGCTGTACGTCCACCCAGCACGGGACGCCCTCTGTGTATTCGGATGTCCTGTTTTCGGCCATGTCGTCAAAGTAACCGTCCCGCTCGCACCCCGCAGACCAGCCGCACCACCTGGGGTATCGCCGCCCGCGCACCCCTCGCACACCCGTGCACCCCATTTGCAGTCGGCCGAATCGCGCTCCGATCACCCCTCGGTAAGCTGACGGCATGACAGGACAAGTGCGTACCGTCGACGGCCGCGTGGCCGGTCGGCGTGGGCAGGCGACCCGGCAGAAGCTGCTCGACTGCCTCAGCGAGATGCTCAGCTCCTCCCCTTACCGGGACGTCAAGGTCATCGATGTCGCCCGGAAGGCGGGCACTTCGCCCGCGACCTTCTACCAGTACTTCCCGGACGTCGAAGGCGCCGTCCTGGAGATCGCCGAGGAAATGGCCGCCGAGGGCGGGCAGTTGACCGAGCTGCTGGCCGGTCGCTCCTGGGTCGGCAAGGCCGGCTGGGCGACCGCTCAGGAACTCGTCGACGGTTTCCTGGAGTTCTGGCGCAGGAACGACGCGATCCTGCGGGTGGTCGACCTCGGTGCGGCCGAAGGGGACAAACGGTTCTACAAGATCCGTATGAAGATCCTGAACTCGGTCAACAACTCCCTGACCGACTCCATCACGGAGTTGCAGTCCAAGGGCAAGGTCGACAAGGACGTGAACCCGGCGGCCGTCGCCGGTTCGCTGGTCGCGATGCTCGCGGCGGTCGCCTCGCACCAGAAGGGATTCCAGTCCTGGGGTGTGAAGCAGGCCGAACTCAAGCCGAACCTCGCCCTGTTGGTGCATCTGGGCGTGACCGGGAAGAAACCCACGAAGTAGTCCGCGCCCCGCGTCCTGTCTGGCAGGCGGGGGGGGCCCCGGCGGGGGCCCCCCCCCCGTGGGGGCCCACGACGGGCCCCCCCCCCCCCCCCCCCCCCCCCC